>NZ_CDRSSE010000061.1:0-18586 GCF_977051555.1 Segatella sp. | reverse complement strand
CAAAACACCATGACGGTTTCTGTCTGTGGCCAACTCATACTACCGACTACTGTATCCGTAACTCTCCGTACAAAGACGGTAAAGGTGATCTTGTTGGAGAACTCTCAAAAGCTTGCAAGAAGTATGGTTTGAAATTCGGCGTATATCTCTCACCATGGGATAGAAATCAGACAAGCTATGGTTCCAAATATTACGTAGAGTATTATAAGCGACAGCTCAAAGAGTTGCTTAGCAACTATGGTGATATTTTCGAAGTTTGGTTTGATGGTGCCAATGGTGGTGACGGATGGTATGGCGGTGCAGCAGAGAAGCGAACCATTGACCGCAAGAATTACTATGAGTTTGACAAACTGTACCAGATTGTTGATAGCTTGCAGCCTAATGCTATCATCTTTGGCGATGGTGGTCCTGGATGCCGATGGGTAGGCAATGAGAATGGATTTGCAGGTGAAACCAACTGGGCAATGATTCCTTCAAATACAGTTTATCCTGGTTACGACAAGCCAAAGCAACTGCAGTTCGGTTGGGAGAATGGTGATCAATGGACACCTGCAGAATGCGATGTATCTATCAGACCGGGATGGTTCTATCATGAAAAGGAAGACAGTAAGGTAAAAACCGTTGATCAGTTATGTGACCTTTATTACAGAAGCGTGGGACACAATGCAACATTCCTGCTCAACTTCCCTGTTGATAGAGACGGACTGATACATCCAATAGACTCTGCCAATGCAGTTAACTTCCACAAGAGAATCCTGCAGGAGATGTCTGTAAATGTCCTTAAAGGTGTTACTCCTAAAGTGGACAGCCAGCAAGGTAAGAATGTCGGTAAAAACGTTAATGACGGAAAATACGACACATTCTGGGCCTCTAAAAAGGTTAAGGGTGCAAGCATTGAGTTCCGTCTTGGTAAAGAGCGAGAAATATCTCGACTTTTGCTCCAGGAGTATATTCCTTTAGGACAGCGTGTGAAAGCATTCACTGTATATTATCTTCAGGGCAAGAACTGGGTAAAGCTCAGTCAAAAGGAAGAGACAACCACAATCGGTTACAAGCGTATCCTGCGATTTGACAAGGTAAAGACCAATGGTCTTCGCATTGTATTCGATGATGCCAAGGGTACACCATGTATTAATAATGTTGCAGCTTTCTAACATTATATAAAACTATTCATTTTTGTCCGCAATTCCAAGAATTTGGTTTTGCGGACATTTTGTTATTAGGTAAGTTCTCAATAGAAACGAACAAATCAGAGCTTTAAGGTGTGTTAAAAAATGGCTGGAAAACAACAAATAGTTTATTGCTAACTATTAAGAAATAGGAACTTGAATCAAAATGGAATTGATAGTAACGTATCAGTTCTCAAATAATAGGAAGTAGACCAATTTACAGAAGGTCCTTTTTAGTTATAGCCAAGACAGCACAAAGGCTTACGCAATACTGAAACATCAAAAGTTCCAATTTGCTGTGCAATGATGTGCGTTCACCTTGGCAGTCTTGGCAGGGCAGACTAAATTATGAACTATTATAATTTGTCAGCCCATGATCCTGAACCCTTATTACCTTAAAATGATTTCATGTGAATGAAAAGCTTATGGCAACTATATCAATAACTTGGATTCTGTTTTAATTTCTTGTTTAAATCCAGACATCTTTGTGGTATTGGGAAAACCGTTGTAAACCCGGTAGACTCCTTTTCTAATGGAGTTCTTTGATCATATGCCTTGGTATATTTGCCAAAACGGATGAGATCTTGACGTCTCCAACCTTCCCAAACCAATTCCAGCAGACGCTCCTTTAGAATGTTGTCCAAATTGGCTTCCACATGAGGCATTCCTACTCGGTCTCTTATAGCGTTCAGCTCTATTGAACCATCCTCGCCATTGCGAACTTTCGCCTCGGATTCCATCAACAGCGCGTCACCATATCTGAAAAGGACGATATCGTTGTCAACCTGCCGTCCGTCCGAATAGGCGGTTCGGTCAACCTCGTATTTGCCTACACGGGCACCTGCCGTCTGTTTATATGGGCTGTCGCTGAGGTTCAGTTTCAGTTCAAGCGGCATATACACCAACGGCTTCCCGTTGTCCAAATATATCTTCTTTCCGTCAACAAGCACGGTATCTGCATAGAAGTTTATCTTGAATCTATTGTCAACATGATCAGTTCCGTAACCGAAAGCCTTGACGGTTGAAACAGTTGCACATGTGCCGTTTTCGGAAGAACCACCATAAGCCCCACCATGTTTGTAGTGGCGTGAGCGGAAAAGATAGTGGTATTCGTTCAAATATAAGTTCTTGTCCAATGGAATTGTGAAGATGTTCTCCTTGGAATTTTCATTATGAACCGCAAAGTTCGATGCGTAGTCGCTCTCCAACTCATAGCCTTCTTGCCGCAGTTGCTCGCAATACCAGATGCAGGTTTCCCAAGCGTTCTTTTTCTCGCCATTTACATTGAAGTAAATGTTTTTCCCGTCCTGACGCTTGCCGTCGGTCCAGTTATCATCCGTATATATTTCCGCATTCAAGGCAAGCTTTGCAAGCAGGAAGTTTGCGACCGGGCGTGTCACACGTCCGTAATAGTCACCTTCTTTGTTGGAATGCTCATCGGCGAGCTGTGGGGCAACATCCTGCAACTCGTCAACAATAAACTTGAATACCTCACTTCTTTCGCTTTGCGTTACCTGCTCCAATTTCACATCGTATGATGTCACGACAGGAACACGCCCGAACATATCCATCGCATAATAGTAGAACAAGGCTCGTACAGCTCTTACCTCTGCCGTAAAATCTCTTGTCTGTTCTGCAGAAAGCAGACTCTTATGGCTGTCAATGATAGAAAGCGACTGGTTAGATAAAACAATTACCTTGAAGAGGTATTTCCATACATTATATAAATTAATATCATTGGCATTCCACTTGTGCTGATACATGTTCTCCCACAAACCGCCATCATACCAGTCTCCACCACGGATTGGATTCATTGCCTCGTCAGTGGTCAAGGTATTGTAGTCGTAAATACCCCGGCAAGTTCCTTGAAGCCCTTCCGACTCCTGATTGCTCCCTATGTAGTTGTACAGGGAAGCTACTGCGTTTTTGTATATATTATCAGCATTGTTGTAGATTGCCTCCTGGTCCAGCTGGTCTTTGGGATGCTCATCCAGACAGCTGCTGAAACAAAGCATTAACGGTGCTGCTAATATGTATTTAATAATAGTCTTCATACTCTTTTCGTTTTAAAATTGTACACTCAGTCCCAATGAGTAAGTACGGTATAATGGATAGTTGCGCTTGTCGTCAATACCCATCGTACTGTTGACAACATAGCTATTTATCATTGGTGTCAAACCTTTATATCCGGTGATTGTTCCAAGGTTGCTAATGTTGCATGATACACGCAAGGAACGAATAAGCTTGCTCCTCAAAGGCACATTGTAGCCTATTGTCAGATGCTCGAAGTTCAGGTAGTCACCTTTTTCAAGCCAGTAGTCAGAGACTCTCTGGTCCATGATGTTCTTCTTTGGAGCATCCTTCAAGACATTGTAGTCTGGGAAGCAGGCCATGCTTGTGTAAGCCAGTCCTGTTCCGTTGAAAATCTTGTGCCCGAATGCTCCATTCATCTGTATGGAGATATAGTAATTCTTGTATCTGAAACTGATGTTTGAGCCAAGGATCACCTTTGGTGTGGCTTGTCCTGCAATGTATCGGTCGCCTCCGTCGCTCAAATCCACATTGCCATTATGATCAAGGTCCTCTATGTCGTAAGAATAGCTGCCGTTCTCGTTCTTGACAAGCCCCTTACAATGTGGCAAGTAGAAAACGCCAAGCGGCTGTCCAACTATCTGATAGACCACGTTGTTGTCGCCGCCGTTTTGACCAGCACCATCCAATGATCCAATAGCAGTGATGTTCGCTGCCGACATGCTCATTCCATTGTAATCTCCACTTAGCGAGATAAGTTTGTTGCTTTGAAACGACAGATTCATATTGATGTTAAGATCCATGTCCTTCTTGCTTATTGGCTGCACGGACAAGCCCAGCTCAAATCCGCGGTTTGACATTGAACCGATGTTTGCCAGCAATGTATTGTATGCGAATGGTGGAACCGGAACCTCATAGGCGTAGAGCATGTCGGTGGTCTTGGAATAGTAATACTCCGCTGTAAGCATAAGCCTGTTGGCAAAGAGACCAATGTCCGCACCGAGGTTAAACGTTGTCTTCGTTTCCCACTTCAAGTCAGGATTGTTGTTTCTTACCATACCAAGGGTTACTGTCGGAGAATTCTTAATCGGAACAATGCCTGTCTGCCTTACAGTATTCATGGTTGTGTAGGCTGTGATACCGCCAAGATTGCCGGCCTGTCCCAGACCCGTGCGGAGTTTTAGCACTGACAGCGGTTTTATGTTGGCAAGGAAGCTTTCCTTCTTCATGTCCCAAGTGAATGATACAGATGGGAAGAATCCCCATGTGTTGTTGTCACCAACCATTGACGATCCGTCACCGCGTGCATTAACTGCTAAGGTATATCTGTCAAGCAGATTATAAGTGATGCTTCCCATTACAGAAGCCAGAGACTGGTCTTCGTAAGTGCTTTCTGTTCCACCATACGGACGGGCTGCCGTCGCACCGAGATTGTCGTAATGAAAATCGTTTGTAGGTATTCCCTTGGCATACACCCAGAAAGCAGTTTTTCTCAGCTTTCTGTATTCACTGCTTACTCCAGCAGAGACCTTATGTATGCCGAACTCTTTGTTGAAATCAAGAGATACATTGCCAAGCCATTCCTCTTTCTTGAACTCACCACGGTACACGTTGCCTTGTGCCCATACCCATGTCGGACAGAATTGTCCGTTCTCGGTAGAGCCATACAGGTAAGAGCCGAAGGTGGATACACGCCAGTTCTTATTGAAATCGTAGCTCAGCTTTATGTGTGCGTCAAAGTTCAAATCCTTGGAGTCGTTTTTCTCTTCAAGCAATATCCCGGGTGGGTTGACATGCGTTGCAGATTCGTTTTTCAGCCAGTTTCCATGCTTGTCAGTACCAGCAGGGAAAGTTGGATTCTGGCATGCTGCGGAATAGAACAGCATCTGCGTATCAAAGATGTCATGGTTCGTGAATGAAGAGCCGAACACTCCGAATTCTCCGGTTAGTCTGTCATTGAAGGCTTTCTGGGTTACATCAACTTTGGCTACAAATACGTTATAGTCCATCTTCTTGATGATGGTGTTGTGGTCCATTACTCCGAAAGATGCACGATAGTTTGACTGTGGCGTACCTCCGCTGAATGCAAGGTAATGGTTGTTCACCATACCCGTGCGTGTTATCACTTTGTAGTTATCGGTATTGAAACCTCCGTTGTTGCAATAGATACCCAATGCCTTTGCCGTTGCAACATATTCAGCAGCATTGAGCATCTCCAGGTGTTTGTACATCTGCTCGAACCCCACATTACCCTCATACGAGATCTGGAATCCTCGTCCTGTGCCTTTCTTGGTTTTCACCTCTATAACACCAGACGCTCCACGTGAACCATACATGGCGGTCTCCGCAGCATTCTTTAATATACGAAAACTCTCGATGTCTGCAGGATAGATGGTTGATAGGGTAAGTACGTCAGAAGTGACACCATCAATCAGCACTAAAGGGTCATTGCCTCCGATGATGGAGGTTGTACCACGTACTCGTACACTATTGAGCATAGCCATACGATCCAGACCGTTGGATGTCACATTGACACCAGCAGCCTGACCACTCAACACGTCAAGGGCGTTGTTGGCCGCACCCTTGTTGGAATGATTTCCAACTATCTTTATTATATTACTTCCATTGTCAATGGAATCTTTCCGTTCTGCAGGAACTTGCTTTTGTGCATGAGCCAAAGAACTGCAAAAGAGCGCAATGAGAAGTAATGTAAAATCTTTTTTGCTCTTTGCCATTTTCTATTTCTTTTACTTTGGTTATGGATGATTTCCGATAAGCAAAGATAAGGTGCAATACATTAAAAAACGTATATAAACTCCAATATTTATGCATTATTAACGATAAAAATCGAAATATGTCGAGTAAATCTCTATCACAGCTGCACCTGCCCGAGAATATAACGATTCGTGGAGTTTTTTGAGAATGTAAAAAATTTGTGTTTTTCCATTATTACATCACAGGTCAGCAACCATTATTATATATTTGTATCTTAATATTATCGTATTAAAGAATAATGGTAAAAGTCATGAAATTTTTCAAATGTAGTCAATGTGGCTACGGATATTTTTGGCGTTCTCTCATAAATAGTATATCTTTATATGTACGTAACCGTCTGATAATCAAATGGTATTTTGTAGAAAAAAGAACCAAAAACTACTTTTTAAAGTGGACTCCTTTATTTATCTCCAAATATCGGGTTAAATATTTAAATATCTTTAGTTATTGCAACCGTAACACCATTGTCGCAGCTTCGTCAATGCCTTTCAATCTCATCGCAATCGCAATGTAATAATACTGCCGTACCTTTGCAACCGTAATCAAACGATATAGGTTATGAATGCTAAAAGGGGAATTATTGTATTAGGATTGCTCTCGGCGGCTAGCATGCCAACGTGGGCGCAACAGATTAAGGGTGTGGTTATCGACCAGAAATCGAAAGAGACACTCATCGGTGCAGTCATCACTGTGGATGGAACCAACGTGAAGGCTATCACCAACATCGACGGAAACTTCCAAATCGATGGATTGGATAAAGAAAAGACATATACACTATATATTAATTATGTAGGATATAAGACTCAAAAAATTGACGGGGTTCAGGCGAAGGACGCAGACCAGGTGATCGCGCTGCAACCTGATGAACAGCAACTGAAGGAGGTGACCGTTACCGCTGTGGAAAGGCGTAATACGGATGCGGCAATGATACAGGTGGCCAAAAACAGTCCCGTCATCGTGAGCAATGTTTCGGCACAGGAAATATCTCGTACACAGGATACGAATGCGGGTGAGGTGATACGCCGAGTGCCAGGCGTGAGCCTCATCGATGATAAATTCGTGATGGTTCGTGGTTTGTCACAGCGTTATAACAATGTGTGGGTGAACGGAGGAGCAGTGCCTAGTTCTGAGGCTGATTCTAGGGCATTCTCCTTCGATATCATCCCAAGTTCGCAGATTGACAACCTTACCATCGTGAAGTCGCCAACGGCTGAATATCCCGCTGATTACTCAGGCGGTTTCATCATCGTCAACACCAAGGAGATTCCGGCAGAAAACAGTTTCAACATCGCCGTGGGCGGAAACTGGAATACATCTTCTGCCTTCAAGGACTTTTCTTACTCAAAAGGTTCCGGAACCGATTTCCTTGGGTTCGATAATGGCTTGAGAAACCTGAATGGGGGCATCCATGCTGACTTGAATCCACAACTCGATGCCAACGGAAAACCAGTGGGCGATTATGCTACTTCGCTCTTGGGCAACGGATTCAATAATGATTGGCTCATCAAGAACAAGAAGCCTTTGGGCGACTTGAAACTGGCAGCCAGCCTGAACCAGCGCTGGATGCTCGGCGGAAGAACACTCGGCATGCTCGCCGCCCTGAACTATACCAACGAATACCGCACCTACGAGAACATGGAGAACAATCTCTATGGCATCTATGATGCGGCAAACGACAAGCCGAACTATCTTCGTCACTCTATTGACGATCAGTATAATAATAACGTGAGACTCGGAGCAATGCTCAACTTCACCTTCCTTTCCAAGGACGGCAATCACAAGTATCAGCTCAAGAACATCTTCAACCAGTTGGCTACCAGCCGATATACCTGGCGTGATGGCGTGAGCGCCCAGTCGAACCTGGAGCGAAGCGCAGAGTATTACTACCGCAGTAGAACTACATATAACGGTCAGCTTACCGGTAAGCACACCTTCACTAGCGATGCCCTTGACTGGAGTATCGGGTATGCGTATGCCAACCGCCATTTGCCTGACCGTCGTAGATACCTCATCGACGATGCTCTAGAATCGGGCGTTTATGCCCTGAGCACCGGCAACGACATATCCCGCGAGTGGACTCAACTCGACGAACACATTCTCTCTCTTGGTGTAAATGACAAGCACCACTTCAAGTTTGGCAACTTTGAGCCAGACTTGCAAGTGGGTGCCTACGGGGAGTATCGCAGCCGAGAATACCAGACCCGCAACTTCATCTACAACTGGAATGTTTCAGATAACAACCTGCCATCCGACTTCCGCCACAGCGACATCCCAACCCTGCTCTCCAGCGAGGCAAACATGGGTTACGACAAGCTGTATCTTCTGGAGGAAAAGCAGATGCGCAACAACTACCGCGGACACAACACCTTAGGCGCAGGATACCTGGCGTTGTCTCTCCCCTTTGGCAAACTCGGCATCCACGCCGGTGTCCGCTTCGAGCATAATGATATGGAACTCATCTCCAATTCCCGTGACTACGAGAAGAGTGAATCGAGCCGTCATTACAAGACCGATGATGTTTTTCCATCTCTCAATACAACATATAAGATCAACGACCAGCACCAGGTGCGACTGTCGTATGGCCGCAGTATTAACCGCCCGGAATTCCGTGAAGTATCGTCGTCGGTGTATTACGACTTCGACCTTGCCAGCAATGTGCAGGGAAACACTGAGTTGAAGAACTGTTATGTCGATAACCTCGACCTGCGATATGAGTGGTATCCATCCCGTGGAGAGCTCATTTCGCTGGCAGTCTTCTACAAGCACTTCGATTCTCCTATCGAGTGGACCTACACGGTGGCAGGTGGCACTGACTTGATTTACTCTTACAAGAATGCGAAGAGTGCCAACAACTATGGTGTGGAGCTGGATATCAGAAAGAATCTCGGATTCATAGGATTGAAGGATTTCAGTTGGTCGTTTAACGGTGCTCTCATCAAGAGCAAGGTGCAGTTTGAAAAGGGTTCGAAAGAGGAAGACAGACCGATGCAGGGTCAGTCGCCATACCTTATCAACACCGGCATCTTCTATAAGAACGAGCCATTAAAGATGGATATCGCCCTGCTTTACAACCGCATAGGCAAGCGAATCATCGGTGTGGGCAGAAGCGAGGGAAGCACAGGCGATGACTCCAACGCCAGAGTGCCTCACAGCTACGAGATGCCCCGCAACACCATCGACTTCTCGCTGGCTAAGAAATTTGGAGACCATCTGGAGCTGAAGCTCAACGTAAGGGATCTTCTTGCAGAAAAGATATATTACAAGCAGTTTGCTGATGTAACGTATAGCGACGGAAGCAAGAAGCAGGTGGAAGAGATAGCTAGATGCTACAAGCCGGGCAGAAACATCGGTTTGCAGGCGATATATAAATTTTAAAGATAGAATATATTAGATGTTTGTTTAACAAAACAGGAAACAATGATGAACAAGATGTATTTTTATGGATGCATGGGCATCCTCGCAGCATCTGCCATGTTGAGCAGCTGCAGCAGTGACAATGACGATCCAACTCCTTCTCCAAATCCAGGATCAGAAGTAGTTTACAAGTGGACAAAAGATGGCGGTCTGAATGCTTGCGACCACATCCTCTTCGGCACAGACGACAAGGAGAACGCCAACGGAACACAGATTGGCAACGGCGACCAGGAGTTCGTCTTTACAGGCAAGCAGACTTTGAAGAAAGGCACTTATCTCCTCAAGGGATGGGTATATATTGCAGATGGTGCTGAGCTCACCATCGAACCGGGAACTATCATCAAGGGCGACAAGCAGACCAAGGCTGCACTCATCGCAGAGCGTGGCGGTAAACTCATCGCCAAAGGTACTGCCACAGAGCCTATCGTCTTCACTTCTGAAGAGGCTGCCGGCAGCAGAAAGCCTGGCGACTGGGGTGGTGTCATCCTTTGCGGTAAAGCTAAGAACAACCAGACTGATATGCAGATAGAAGGTGGTCCTCGTACTCACCATGGTGGCAGCGATGATGCCGACAACTCAGGAGCATTGAGCTATGTACGCATCGAGTTTGCGGGTTATCCATTCCAGAAAGATAAGGAAATCAACGGTCTGACCTTCGGTTCTGTAGGTTCAGGCACACAGATAGATCACGTTCAGGTATCTTATTCTAATGATGATTCCTTCGAGTGGTTTGGTGGTACCGTGAACTGCAAATATCTCGTAGCCTACAAGGGCTGGGATGATGATTTCGATACCGATAACGGTTTCTCTGGAAAGGTGCAGTATGGTCTTTCTCTGCGCGACAGCAAGATAGCCGATACCTCTCAGAGCAACGGTTTCGAGAGCGACAACTGTGCTGATGGTGCAACCGTGGATCCTCGTACCAAGGCAATCTTCTCTAACATCACCTTTGTAGGTCCTAAGGTATTGGATTCTAAGTTCCAGAACACCACAGATTATATCACTGCCGGAGCATACAATCCAAACAACGGTTCAGCCCTCGGCAAGTTCCAGTCAGCCATGCAGATTCGCCGTTCTTCTAACCTCAACTGCATCAACTCTGTAGCCTTAGGCTGGCCTATCGGTTTGATTGTTGATGGGGAGAAGGGTGAAACCGTGAAGGATGCCAAGGATGGCAAGTTCAAGCTTCAGAATGTATATTTCGCTGGTATGGATGCCGTTGGTACTGATGCCAACAAGAAGTATGAGGATTATCTCTACGATGCAGCGAACAAGAAGGATATCGACAAGAATCAGAAGTCATACAGCAACACCTTCTTCTCAGAGCAGAGCAACAAGTATTTTGATTCATGGACTTCATTGGTTGGTGCAGATGGCTATACTCCTATCGCAGGAAGCCCATTGCTTGGTGCCGCAAGTTTCGCTGGCTGGACAGGTTTCGACACCGTAACCTACATCGGAGCCTTCGATGGCAGCAACAACTGGATGAGCGGTTGGACCAACTTCGACCCTCAGAATGCAAAGTACTAGAAAAAGATTAGTACCAGAACAAGAATTAGAATCGCTAATTTCTATTTTGACTATAAGGTTTTCTTTTATTGGGGCATGGCGCAGTGATTTGCGCCATGCTTTTTTTGTAGTATGGAGAAAAATGAGGAAATAGCATTTTTTGTAACAGTTCAAAAAACAGAGAAGCATCGTGAAATATTAGTCATACATTTGCAGTAAAGATGATGACCTGCAATCCCTATCTCTTCTAATGAAGTAACCATGAAGGTTGATGAAAAAAGCAACTTCAAACAACATCTCTCCATTTTTACTTTTTTTTATCACAAAAAAAGAATGATATTGCGAAGAAATAGCTATCTTTGCAATATTATATAATAAAATCGCATAAGTATGCCAACAAACAAGAATGCTCAACAAAGATATAAGATACTGGACAGATGTTTCAGTAACATTAAAATGTAAGACAATGAAACAAAATATTATAGACTGTATCAATCATTTGGCTAACGAAAAGGAGCCTTTCCTTTTTGTCGTCAACTATGCAGGTTCGGAAGCATACATACGGAAGCTGTCTGAAATAGCTATCGATGAATGCCTTTATGACTTTGAGGGTATAACCAATGTAAAACGGCAGTCACTCTCTTCGGTTACCAAACATCCGACGTGGAAAGTGTTTGAGCCAAATTTTGAAGATTACACGAAAAGTTTTGAAACTGTCAAAAGCAACATCCTGCGTGGAAACTGTTATCTTGCCAACCTTACTTGTAAGGTGGCTGTGGACTGCAACCTTACGTTGGAGGACATCTTCCTACGTGCTAAAGGCAAGTATAAGATTCTACTAAAAGACAATAATAGCAATATGCAGTTCGTGTGTTTCTCGCCGGAAACATTCGTGAGGATAAAGAACGGAATGATATTTTCTTATCCGATGAAAGGAACCATTGACGCGTCATTACCCGAAGCAGAGCAAGTGTTGATGAGCGACAAAAAAGAAGCTGCCGAACATGCTACCATTGTGGATCTGATTCGAAATGACCTTAGCCGTGTGGCGGAGCATGTAAGGGTGGATAAATACCGTTATATTGATGTGCTCCATACCAATAAGGGGAATATTCTCCAGACCAGTTCCGAAATAAGTGGCAAGTTGCCAACTGGTTATCAAAAGCACATCGGAAACATATTGGATGCAATGTTGCCCGCGGGTTCTATAACAGGTGCGCCAAAGGACAAGACTATGGAAATAATCCATGAGGCGGAAGGCTATGACCGTGGATTCTATACAGGAGTCATGGGTATATATAATAATGGTGAACTCAACTCGGCTGTAATGATACGCTTTCTTGAAAATGACGGTCTGGGAACGTATTTCAAGGCAGGAGGAGGCATTACTTCGAAGAGTGATTGCAGTAAAGAATACGAGGAAGTGTTACAAAAAGTGTATCTTCCTTTTGAATAGAATAGATTTTAATATGGCACAGCAATTCGTAGAGACAATAAAAATTGTGAATGGAAAGACACAAGCTCTTGCATACCATCAGGAAAGAATGGAAAGAACGATCTGTAAGTTCTTTCCTTCATTATGCAATGCGTCCATGCCTTCATTGGAAAAACTGATAAATCCAACGGAAAGTATGGATTTTTACAAGGCGAGAGTGGTGTATGGCAAACAAGGAGTTGAAGCAGTAGAATATGCTCCGTATTTTATTCGAAACATAAACTCCCTTCAAGTGGTCGCAGACGACACGATAACGTATGGCTACAAAAGTACCGACCGCAGTCGCCTCAATGCCTTGGTCGCACAGAAAGGAAACTGTGACGACATCATCATCGTCAAACATGGAATTTTAACGGATACCTCATTCACGAACCTTGCCATATTTGACGGCAAACATTGGGTGACTCCCAGACATCCCTTATTGGCAGGCACAAAAAGAGCCGCACTATTGGACAAGGGAATGATACAAGAAGCAGATATTACATTGGAAGATTTGCGAAATGCCAACAAGGTAAGTCTTTTTAATGCGATGATTGACTTTGGTGAAATAGAAATAGCAATAGAGAATGTCCACTTTTGAACATTCTCTATTTATCTTCTGCAAAGATAGGAAAAAGAAAATAAAAAAGAGTTCCCGTAGTGGGAACTCATATACAATAATTATAAACAATTTAAAAAAAATAAACAATGAAAATGGATATCGTTCGTGCCAGGACTATATGCGACCACATACCAACGTTTCTTGAAAGCCTTCACGAAATAAGGATGGATGTCAAACTCATAATACTTCTCGGTATTATAGCTGTAGTAGGAGATAACGATGGCATGGAGATTGTTGATGAAGGTTCTGCGGGAGAGTTCCGTTCCCTCGTTGAGTTCTGATTTCTTCCATCTGCTTTGGATTTCCCGTAGGGTGATGCCGCCTCTATTCCTTCCAAATGGACGGCGAAGAGTAGGGCAGAGGCAATACTTCGTGCCTTTCAGCAGTATACATTTGTAGATTGGGCATTATATGATAGGGTGTCCTTTCAGCGGAATGAAGCACTTGAGTTATCAGAATGAGGTGGCTTGGTATAATACGATTCGCTTGTCTGTTAGGCGTTCGGGGCTTGCTGCCCCTCCATCGTTATTGTTTCTTATTTATCATTTGTCTATAATCGCTTTACTTTATAATAGTTACGAAAAAACGGGGCACCCTGAGGATGCCCCGCCACCAATTAAAATAATTGATTGTCGCATTATAAACTTACCGTACTACTTAGCGATCATGATCGTTACACGGTTCTCTGCGTTTTCTGCAAAAGGCTGCACACGTGCACCCTTAGATTCTTCTGTAATGCGCTCAGAAGGTATATTATATTTCTTTGTCAGCATCCAAACCACAGCTGCTGCTCGCTTGGCAGCGATGCGGTCGTTGATGACGTCAGTGCCTGTACCCTTGTCAGCATAACCGGTTACTACAACCTTTGCCTCTGTGTTCTTGTTCAGGAAGTCAACCACCTCACGGATCTTAGCATCCTCAGCAGGAGCAATCTTGTAAGAATTGATGGTGAAGAAGATGTCACGGCGAATCTCCTCTACCTTCTTCTCTACAGGAGCTGGCTTAGGCTCTGGCTTAGGAGCTACATATTCCTGCTTAGGAGCTGGTGCCGGAGCAGGTTCCTCTACCGACTTAGCCTTCTTGGTATAGCTCTTGCCCAGGTTGATGCGTACACCTGCCAGTGCATTGAAGTACCAGTCAGGGTTATCTGCCTTCTTAGAGTTGTACTTGTCAGAAATCATGTTGGCATTGCCTTCGAGCATGATGCTCACAGCCTTGCTTACCTTGAATTCCAGGTCGATACCTGCTCTGCCGTATGGGCGAACCTTCTTTCCCTGCCAGAGATATTCCAGCAGATAGTTGCTCTGATTCTTGATGTTGGCAGCCAGGTCGTTTACCTCCTGGTTAGCTCCTGCCCAGTTGATACCACCACCAACGAAGGCAGTAGCGTTGAACACGCGGTTCGGGTTCCAGCCACAGAAGAGGTTAGAGAGGTTGAACATAAAGTCCACACCCGGAGCTACATATTTCCATTTGTAGCTGGCGGTATACGGAGTACCGTCCTTGGTAGCCTTGTATCCATTCCATCCGCCCTTGCTCCAGATACCGTTTATCTGACCACGGAGTCCGAAAACAGGAGAGAACTGGTAGCCGATGGCACCCTGGAAGTTAGGAGAAAGCAAGTCAGAGAAGCTTGCCTCACCCACAGTATATTGCCCACCAGCCTGAACATCCAGGAACCAGTGACGCTTAAACTGATATTCGTTTCCATCCTTGTCTGTGTAGGATGCTTGCGCCATAGCGGCAGTAGAGCCGATGGCGAGCAACACTGAAGTCATAAATAGTTTAATCTTCATATAGTCTAATGATTTTATGGTTTATACTTAACAGAATAGTAAACTATTTTTGTTTTGCCTTATTCTATTTCACTTTCTCCTTTGTCTTTGCCTTTGCCTTTTCCTTTTTTTGGAAGTTCTTTTCTACGGAGTCTCGTTTGTCAGGATCAACTACACCTTTGTCACCATATTCGGTATTGTTGAGACAGAGCAGCCAGTTACCCATGTAGTTGACAGGCTTGAAGAACATCTTGGTGGATATCTCAGGCGTTTCGCCATCAGCTTTCTTCATGATGACATAGCAGAGAACTTCATTGAGATTAGCTTCATCAAACTTGATATACTCGATACGGTAATCTACCATTGGAAAAAGCTCTAACATGTGCTTGACTTCTGCCATTTCATCGTTGTTTAATGGCTGAGGTTCTTCCTTCAGGTCGTTAGCTGCACGATAAAGCATACCTGCTGCCTCTGTGAAGTTCTTTTCTTTAGCATAGGTAAAGAATTTGTCTACCAATTGCTTGACGGCAAGGGTGTCTTTCCCTGTCATGCTTTCTTCAAACTTCGTAGGAGAAGGACCTTGTGGTTCTTCCTTCTTGGAGCTACATGAGTTGCAAGAACTCAAACTTAGCATCAGCACAGATGTAATGAGAAAAATAATTAATTTCAAAGATTTCATACAGCTTATATTTAAGAGAAAGGAGGACGGAGTTTCGCTCCGCCCTCCTTGATATAGTCTTTTGTTTCTAATTAGTGCTTTCTAGCAGCTGCAGATGCAGGATTTACATGGAACTGGATATCGGTGTACAATGTACCCCAGTTGTATGTAATAGCAACAGGTATCTTAACATCGAAACCATTTGCACGGCTCTGGTTAACCTGTACCAAAGAAACCTTACCATAGTCGGATATTACGCCATCGCTTACAGCAAGTGTGCCCGGAGTGTAAGTTACCTTGATGTCGCTTTCATCAATCTTCTTCCAAGCACCACTATAGTTAGTGGTAATGTCGCCATCCTTCTTAATAGATGCAATCTTATAGAAGTCCTTGAATGCAACCTTCGGATTACTATTAGCCCAGAATTTAGCCTGAGTATAGTTGTTGAAATCAACAAATTCGAACTTAACAGGAATATTAGTCATTGACTGGTAATTGTTCAATGTCATTGCTGCAACGGATACACTCTTTACGAAGAGAGGTTTGATAACCTTTACATCGAATGTCTTATTGGTCAAGTTGATCAAGTCTGATGCAGGATCACAAGTCTTTACATCTGCAAGGACTGTAAATGTCAATGCGTCGGCAAGTTCAGAAACGCTGCCACACTTGTTCAAGATATCCTTTGTGAAATCATTCTTCTCAATACTGATAGTACCATCTGTTGCTGTGATAGTTGCCAATTTATGACTAACAGTACCTGCAGATGCAGAGATTGTAGTACCATCTGTGCTCACAGAGATATCATATTTAGTATTGCTCTTAGCACCATAGTATGTCTTGTGAGACTGATCTGCGGTAGGAGCAAACTTGTATGTTACGCTAGCTGCACCAGCGAGAGCTGCATACTGATTCTCAATCTGTTTCTTGACAATATCAACAAGTTTAGAGTTGAATGTACTAGCTACTACCAGATTGTCGAACTCACATGTTGCACCTGCCTGGGTAGCATTACCTACCTGAATATGGAGCTGGTCGAAGCCTGCGGCGTTTGTGTTTGCCTTATGCCAAGCAGCAGCCTTCTTGTCAGAGTCCTTGATGGTTGCAGTTGGAGTGTTGTGAACCTTTGGTGCTGTCCAAGACAACTTAACATAGATGTCCTTCAAAGCTCTTGCAGTAGCCTTAGGAGCGAACTTAACCCATACTGTGATTACATCGCCATCCTTCTTCAACAACTGATAAGCCTCGTTTTCTGTAACTGTCCACTTCAAAACATTAGTCTGGTGACCGCCAACAGCATCTGTTGTGCTAACTACAGTACCAACGCTTGGTGTAAGTACGTCGAAGCCGTTTTGAGCATTAGGAGTATACTGAATATTATCTACAAATGTATAGTTAGCCTCGAATTCAGACTTACTCATATCAATCTTAGCGAGAACCTTGCTCTCAACCTCATCCCAAGTGATAGCCTGTAACTTATCCAAGGCATTACCTGTACAACCTACAGTATAGTCTTTCTTGATACCATCAGACTCAACAGTTTCTGGAGTTGCATTTATATCTGTAATTTCAACCTTGATGTAACCAACAGAAGCAATAGCATCACCAGAGTTGCCATCAACCAAAGTTACACGTACAAGAGGAGTACGACCAATAATCTGACGACCAGTAGCGTCATCCTTGTAACCCTTTACCTTGAAGAGGTCGCCTTCGATTGTTGCGTGATCACTCTCGTTGGTATCATAGTTAGGAGAAATGTAGCCAATCAACTCATACTTCAGCTTGAAGTTCTGCTCGTTAATTGTGGTCTGACCACCCCAGAGAGCATATTGGTTGTTTATCTTATAGTGAACATCCATCCAATCATCGAGGTGAATACCATCCACATCATTGTATGCAATAGTCAAGACTGGAGCATGAACATCTTTCACAGCAGACTCTGCTGTAGTAGCCAATGTCTGGCAAGAAGCGTTCTGCTCATCAACGGTACCCTTAGCAGCAACCTTGTTGATAGTGAAGCTGGTAATCTTGAAGTGCTTGAGAGCAGCAAAGTCAGAAGTTACGAGTGTATCCTTTACTTCTTTATCTCCCTTCTTGATAGCATACTTGTAGCGAAGTGCTGCAACATCAACCTTATTGTTTGTTTCTGTCAAAGCATTTCCGTTAGCCATACCGAAGTGAACTTTAATCATACCATCTTCCTTGTCCACCTTTGTAACCTTGATATCGTTGCTAGAAGCACGAGTATTCAAAATGTCTGCAGTGTTAATCAAGAATGAGAAGTGGCTGAGATCTTTAGTGTCAACTGACGCATTAGATGGATTGAGATAGTAAGAAGCTACAGCATCAGGAACGATTGATACATGCTTTCCTGAATTTTCTGTACCCAAGTCACCTATCTGATTCTTTGTTACATCTGCCTTCTCCAATTCAATAGGATTGTAATCGAAGGAGTAAACTGGAATAGTCTCAATACCTTCCCAATAAGCCTTTGGGCTAAATACTAAAGACAACAGCTTGCTAGTCAAATTGATGACCACCTTGCCGCCTTCGACACCACTTACATTATTGAGTGTAAGAGCATCTTCTGTCCAAATGGCAGTAAGAGTATTGGCACTTACATAAGAGATACCGGTATTTGTCTTGGTCTCGCCGTCAACCACCCAGAATGTACCAGTAGATGCATTTGGCTCATAGTACTTGCCATCCCTACCAGGAGTACCAGCTGCACCCTTTTCTCCTCTTGATGGCATGCCAGTGTCTTTCCATTCTCCACCTTTCTCAGAAGACCACCAGTTTCCATTTTCACCAATCTTCCAGACTGTACCATCCTGACCGGCAGCACCATTGTCACCCTTTGCACCATCCTTACCATTAGTAATGTTGTAAGTTTCTTGTTTGCCGTTCTTTGTCAACTTGATGGTGAGACCATCGTTTGTAGATTGAACATCGTCAAGAATAGCTCCAGCGTTGATTTGGCTCTGGATCTCTTTCACGATTTTGTTAAGATCATCAATCTGCTTTTGCAAGCTGCTGATGTCATCGTCGTAATCTTTACAAGAAGTAAATGTGCTTACCGAGGCAATTGTCAATGCACCCATAAGCAGCGCGCTAAAATACTTTCTTTTCATACGGTAAATATTTATAAAGTTATACGAT
>NZ_CDRSSE010000060.1:0-19986 GCF_977051555.1 Segatella sp. | reverse complement strand
GATGCAGGTGTAAAGACAGCGATGTCAAAGCCGAGCATTACTAATTGCCCGAACACTTTCTTTAAGAAAGTTCATAGTTTCAGCTGTTGACTCTCGATTGAATCGAGAGGGACGGTGGTTCTTTACTTGGTAAACAGTTTGCTTGTGTGCAAATACGTCATAACCCATTATCAGGTGGTTATTGCGGTGAGGTCCCACCTCTTCCCATTCCGAACAGAGAAGTTAAGCTCACTTGCGCCGATGGTACTGCAATGCAATGCGGGAGAGTAGGTAGCCGCCTCCTTTTATCAAGAGCCTCAGATTTCGAAAGATTTCTGAGGCTTTTTTGTTATCACGCGGATTGGTTCTTTCTCACGCAGATGGTTTTTGGTCATGCGGATTTTTTTTGTCACGCAGATTTCGCAGATGACGCAGATTTTTCTTGCTGCTTTTTCTTTTCCCACAGATTTGGCTTTCCCTTCGGCCGCCGATTTTCAATTCACAGATTTACACAGATTTTTGACCTGCTCGGTCTGGGATTTCGCAGATGGGCGCAGCTTCTTTTACCTTTTTACTTTTTTACCTTTAAATCTCCTTTTTACCTTTATATCAAGTGTTATTAAGTGTTTAATTACGTGAAAATGCGCTGATAATCAGTAGATTACTTGCATAATTCGATTTTTTTTTGTATCTTTGCAAACGATAAGAATAAGGATACCAGTATCTTGTGCTTTTTGTTGTGTGAGAAGGTATCCGTTAAGGTATCTAACGGGACTGAGGTGAGCAGCCTTTCTTTTTCTCACAAGTTGCCACCGCGAAATCACTGATGTTGTATTTCAGCTTTTCAGGTTCCATAAATCAATTAATATGAAGAGAATAACAATGGTATTGGTTAGCATGTTAATGCTGACATTAGAAATTCATGCAGCGTCGGCTGCAACATCAGGAAATGTATCCTCTACCAGCGAGATGGACTGGACTCCAGTGATGGACGCTATCATTCAGGTAGAGAGTAAGGGTGATCCGAAAGCTAAGAGCGGTAACTCTGTAGGTGTGATGCAGATCACTCCAATTTTAGTAGCAGAATGTAACAATATTCTGAAGCGCAAGAAATCAAAAAAGCGCTACACTTTGGCCGATAGATATAATGTCGCTAAATCTAAAGAAATGTTTCTGTTGATTCAGAGTGTCTACAATCCTCTTAATAGTATTGAGCATGCTATCCGTTCATGGAATGGTGGTAATCATTACAGTATGAAGCGTACTCAGAGATATTTTGAGAAGGTAATGAAACTTTTGAAAAAGTAATTCTTTTTCCATAACGCCCGATTGTTCTGAAAAAGAGCAATCGGGCTTGCTTTTTACTCGTTTTCTCCTCTTTTATGTACGTTTTGTTGCTATTCTACTTAATAACTGTTAAATATATGCAGATTTCTGACAAAATGTTTGGTTACATCGGAAAAAAGCAGTACCTTTGCACTCGCAATTCAGAAATGAGTTGATTATATCGCGGTGTGGAGCAGTTGGTAGCTCGCCAGGCTCATAACCTGGAGGTCGCATGTTCGAGTCCTGCCGCCGCAACAAATGATCGGGTAAGAAGTTGGTCAACAACATCTTATCCGTTTTTTTTATGCCCATATTTATTAATTTAACATTAAATATTTGTTTAATTCGAATTAAAGTGCTACTTTTGCATAATAATATTTTTATGTGCAATTAATAAAATAGGAAGGGCTTCAATATGTCAGTATCCAAAACAAGACAAAAACTGGTAGATGTCGCACGACAACTCTTTGCCAAGAATGGTATAGCAAATACTACGATGAATGATATTGCTGTAGCTTCTGGTAAGGGAAGACGTACGCTCTATACTTATTTCAGTAGGAAAGAGGACGTCTATTACGCTGTGATAGAGTCGGAGTTGGAGCGTCTTTCTGATAAGTTGGACGAGGTTGCCAATTGCAAGATGCGTCCACAGGATAAAATCATCGAACTTATCTATACTCACCTCAGTATGATCAAGGAAACGGTTGTAAGAAACGGTAACCTCCGTGCTGAGTTCTTCAGAAACATCTGGATGGTTGAGAAGGCAAGAAAGAACTTCGACGAAGACGAAATAGAGATTCTCAGAAGGATTTATGCCGAAGGCAGAGAAGACGGTGAGTTTGATATTGATAACATCGACCTGGTGGCTGATATTACTCACTATTGTATCAAAGGCCTCGAGGTGCCATTTATCTATGGCCGTCTGGGTCATGGCATGAATGTGGAGTCGAGCAAACCTCTGGTTGCCAAGGTGGTTTATGGTGCCTTGGGAAAGTCGGGCTTGAAACTCTAGACAAATGAAAATAGTAAATACGTAACTAATTGATAATTAATAAAATAAGAAAGAAATGGGATTATTAAGTGGTAAAACAGCCCTTGTAACAGGTGCTGCTCGCGGCATCGGTAAGGCTGTCGCTATGAAGTTCGCCTCTGAGGGCGCTAACATCGCATTTACAGACCTCGTACTCAACGACGATATGGCTGCCGGTTTGGAAGCTACTCGTAAGGAGATTGAGGCTCTTGGTGTAACCTGTCGTGCTTATGCTGGAAATGCAGCAGATTTCGAGGAGACACAGAAGACTGTTAAGCAGATTCACGAGGACTTCGGTTCTATCGATATTCTGGTTAACAATGCAGGTATCACAAAGGATGGTTTGATGCTCCGTATGAGCGAGGCTCAGTGGGATGCTGTTTTGAATGTAAACTTGAAGTCAGCCTTCAACTTCATTCATGCTTGCTCTCCAATCATGCTTCGTCAGCGTGGTGGTTCTATCATCAACATGGCTTCTGTAGTAGGTGTTCATGGTAATGCAGGTCAGTGCAACTATGCAGCTTCTAAGGCTGGTATGATTGCTTTGGCTAAGTCTATCGCTCAGGAGTTGGGTCCTAAGGGCGTACGTGCTAATGCCGTGGCTCCTGGTTTCATCGAGACAGCAATGACTGCACAGTTGCCAGAGGAAATCCGCAAGGACTGGATGCAGAAGATTCCATTGCGTCGTGGCGGTCAGACTGAGGATATTGCAAATGTTTGCCTCTTCCTCGCTTCCGACTTGTCTAGCTATGTAAGCGGTCAGGTTATTCAGATCGACGGTGGTATGAACATGTAATCTCTCGGCAACGTTTTATTGATAAAACATGCAGGTAGTTTACGAAGACAACCATATAATCATAGTCTCTAAGAGAAGTGGCGAAATCGTGCAGGGCGACAAGACCGGCGATGAACCTCTCTCGGAGACTGTGAAACAGTACATCAAGGAGAAGTATCACAAGCCGGGAAATGTATTTCTCGGTGTGGTGCATCGCCTTGACCGTCCTGTTTCGGGTTTGGTCGTATTTGCCAAGACTTCCAAGGCATTGAGCCGTCTGAACAATATGTTCAGGGATGGTGATGTTCACAAAACCTATTGGGCAATCGTGAAGAACATGCCAAAGGACCCTGAGGCTACGCTCACCCATTGGATCGTAAGAAATGAAAAGCAGAACAAGAGCTATGCTTACGACCACGAGGTGAAAAACTCGAAGAAAGCGATATTGAAGTATAAGGTGATAGGTCATACAGACCATTATACACTTTTGGAGGTGAACTTGATGACGGGTCGCCATCATCAGATAAGATGCCAGCTTGCCAAGATGGGATGTCCTATCAAGGGAGATTTGAAATACGGTTCTCCACGTAGCAATGCAGATGGCAGTATTTCTCTCCTCTCACACAGAGTGGAATTTGTTCATCCTGTGTCTAAAGAAACAATCGTAGCAGAGGCTCCGCTGCCGGATGATAATCTTTGGCGGGCTATTGCACCCTAACTCAAAAAATCCATGCTTATGAAGAGGTATGCGAAATGGGCAGGAATCACGGTGTTGACTCCATTGGTGCTCATCTTGTTATTATCCATTCTGCTTTATCTGCCTCCTGTTCAGAATTGGGCGGTAAAGCAAGTGGCTGCTTATGCCTCTGAGTCGACGGGTATGGATATTTCGGTGAAGCAGGTACGCCTCGTCTTCCCTCTGAAACTGGGAGTGGAAGGCGTTAAGGTACTGCAGCCAATCGACTCACTCAAGAATTCCCCAAACTTGGCTTTAAGAAATAAGAGAGATACCGTTGCCGACATCCAGAAAATGGTGGTAGACGTACAGTTGTTGCCTCTTTTCGAAAGTCAAGTCATGGTGGATGAACTCAATTTCACCCAGATGAAGGTGAATACCACTAATTTTATTCACGAAGCCAGAATCAAGGGCAATGTAGGTAATCTGCGCCTGAATGCTCATGGCATTGACCTGGGAAAGGAGAAGGTCAGGGTGAATCATGCCCTGTTGGCTGATGCCCGACTCTCGGTAGAGTTGAGCGATACGGTGCCGCCGGATACTACGCCTAGTACCAATTTCTGGAAGGTGAATATTGATAAACTGAAACTGAAGAACACTGATTTCGTATTACACATGCCTGGAGATACTCTTCAGGTGAATGCTTACTTTGGAGATGCGGTGGCGCAGACTACCTATCTCGACCTTTACAAAGGACTTTATCAGGTAGGTCATCTTGACTGGAAGAACGGCAAGGTAAACTATGACCAAAACTATATCCGTCCGGTATCGGGCATGGACTTCAACCATCTCGCCCTGTCGGCCCTGGCTTTGAATGCAGACTCTTTCTATTATTGCGATTCGAAGATAGATGTCAAGATTCGTGAAGCCCGGTTTAAGGAGAAAAGCGGTTTGCAGGTAGACCAGCTCTATGGCAGATTCGTAATGGATTCCGTGAAGTTGCAGTTGCCTGATATCTGTCTCCGTACCCCATACTCCCAGTTGCAGGCAACGGTGGATATGGATATGAACGCCTTTGCAGACAGGAATCCTGGCAAGTTGATGGCACAGCTGAAGGGTGCTCTGGGCCGTTCAGACCTGTTCCTCTTTGCAGGCGATGCCTTCCCAAGTGCCATGAAGAAGAAATGGCCATTCTATCCGATGAAGATAGAAGGTTCGTTCAAGGGTAATATGCAGCAGGCATCTTTCTCGGGCTTGAAACTGTCGCTGCCAACAGCCTTCGAACTGAGTGCAGATGGTAACCTGAGTAACATGACGGATATGAACCGTCTGAAGGCAAATGTAGATCTGAAGGCCCGTACCTATCATCTGGATTTCGTTACCGCCATGCTTGACCCTTCTCTGATGCAGGAGATACGTGTGCCTAGCGGTATCGGAATCCGAGGAAACATTCAGGCAGACGGCTCCAGATATGCTACCCGACTCGCCATTACCGAAGGTCGTGGCAGAATGAGGGTAGATGCCAAGATAGATGCGAAGACCCGGAAAGACGGCGGTATCGATATGAACCGTCTGGCTTATCAAGCTAAGATTCAGGCGCACAACATCCAGGCAAAGCATTTCCTTCCAAAACAGGATTTGCGTTCTTTCACCGGCTCATTGCAGGCGAAGGGAGTGGGAACCGATTTCCTTTCTCCGCGTACCCGATTACAGGCTAAGGCACAGGTAAACCAGATTCAGTATGGCAAATACAAACTGGATCATGTATTGGCAGTGGCTCACGTTGCTAATGGTAAGGTGCATGCCGATATCGACAGCAAGAACCAGTATCTTACGGGACTCGTCAGCCTTGATGCACTTACGAATTCCAAGAAACTGGAGGCTACCCTGGTGGCAGATGTCCGCGATGTGAATCTTTATTCGTTAGAGGTAACGAAGGCACCGATGCGCCTGTCGCTCTGTGGTCACATGGATATCAGGTCCGACCTGAAGGACAGTCACGACATCATGGCTTCGATGAGTGATATTACGGTTCGTACGGCAGAAAAGAATTACCGTCCGGTGGGTGTTGACGCTGATGTCTTTACCCGCAGAGATACCACGCACGCAGTCATCGATTGCGGCGACTTCCATCTCAACATGGATGTACACGGAGGCTATAAGCAGTTGATGAGCCGTTTTGCCGGATTGCAGAAAGAATTGGCTCATCAGCTTAGGAACCATCATATCGACCAGGTGAAGATTCGCAGTCAGTTCCCTTTCGGTCATGTTTATCTTACCACAGGAAAGGACAATTTCATATCCCGTTTCATCGCTTACTGCGGTTATGATTTCAAGACGGTGGATATGAAGATGAACATGTCGCCTGTAACGGGTGTCAATGGTTATCTCAACATCGATTCACTGGTAGCGAGTGGCATGCAGTTGGATACGATCCGTGCCTTGGTGAAGACTGAGGGCGATACCATCCGCTATGCAGCCCGTGTTCAGAACAACAAGCATAATCCTCAGTATGTGTTCCGGGCACAGGTAGAGGGCGAACTGCAGGAGAAGGGTTCCAATATCGATGCCCGCATCTATGATGCCAAAAACAGATTGGGTGTAGATGTGGGTCTGGAGGCGCTGTTGCTGGAAAACGGCGTGAAGATTTCGCTCATCGATACCCATCCTGTCCTGGGTTACAAGAAGTTTACTGCCAACGATGACAACTATCTGATGTTGGGCAATGACGACCGTGTTTCTGCCAATCTGAGTCTGAAGGCAGCCAACGGCATGGGTATCCGCATATACAGCAATGATGAAAACGAAGAAGCGCTGCAGGATCTTACGGTGAGCATGAGCCAGTTTAATCTGGATAAAGTGCTCAGCGTGATTCCTTATATGCCTGACATCTCGGGTATTCTTGACGGCGACTTCCATATTATCCAGACCAAGGATAAACTCTCGATTTCTTCTAATCTGAACATCGACAATATGGTTTACGAAAAGTGTCCGATGGGAGATGTCGGTACTGAATTCGTTTACATGCCAAAGAGCGACGGTTCTCATTATGTAGATGGTTTCCTCAATTATGAGGGTGAAGAAGTGGCTACCGTGAAGGGTGTTTACAGGTCTGAAGGAAGCGGTTATCTCGATGCCGAAGTGGGCATGGAGAAGTTGCCTCTGCATTTTGTCAACGGTTTTGTTCCTGACCAGATTATGGGTCTGAAGGGATATGGCGAAGGAAAACTGAGTTTGAAGGGAGCCTTGAGCCAGTTGGATGTAGAGGGCGAAGTATATCTGGATTCGGCTTATCTCGTCAGTGTGCCGTATGGCATCACGATGCGTTTTGCCAACGATCCGGTCCGTATCATCGGCAGCAAGTTGCTCTTCGAAAACTTCATGATGTATGCCAACAATGAGAGTCCGCTCAATATCCAGGGCAGTCTCGACTTTACGAATATAGAGAAGATGATGCTCGATATCCGGATGAGAGCACAGAACTTCCTGCTGATTGATGCCAAGGAGAATGCCCGTTCCGAGGCTTTCGGCAAGGCGTATGTCAACTTCTATGGTGCGATGCGCGGACCGGTAAGCAATCTGAAGATGCAGGGTAAGCTGGATGTCCTCGGCAATACGGATATGACGTATGTGCTGAAAGAATCGGAACTGACTACTGATACGCAGCTCGATGAGCTGGTGAAGTTTACGAATTTCAAGAGTGGCAAGCCTGTCGTTGTCGAGCGTCCGGCACTGGAAGGATTGAGTATGATGTTGAGCATGTCGATAGACGAGTCGGCTCATATCCTCTGTGCTCTGAATGCCGACCAGACCAACTACATCGACCTGATGGGCGGTGGTGATCTGACGATGACTTACAATTCGGTCGACGGCATCGGCATCACGGGCAAGTATACCCTGAACAATGGTAAGATGAAATATTCGCTGCCTATCATTCCGCTGAAGACGTTTGATATCCAGGACGGCAGCTACATCGAGTTTAACGGCGATCCGTTCAACCCGACGCTGAACATCACGGCAACAGAGAATGTCAGGACGACGGTGAACGAGGGACAGGGAACCGGTCGCTCGGTGGATTTCATTTGTGGCGTAAAACTCTCGCAGACATTGAATAAGCCAGGTATCCAGTTTATCGTTTCCTCTCCAAACGATGCCACCTTGCAGGATGAACTGAACACGATGAGTATCGAAGAGCGGGGAAAGATTGCCATTACGATGCTGGCTTCGGGCATGTATCTTGCCAATGGCAATACCAATTCGTTCTCCATGAACAGCGCGCTGACCTCTTTCCTCAACTCTGAGATCAATAATATTGCAGGTTCAGCGATGCGTTCTGTGGGTGTGGATGTCGGTATGTCGGTAGATAACTCTACCAATGCAGCAGGTGCCATGCACACCGATTACAACTTTAAGTTTGCCAAGCGGTTCTTCAACAACCGTTTGAGTTTCAGTGTGGGCGGCAAGGTTTCTACCGGTGCAGAAATGGAGAATGCAGCTAATAACGATGATGCGTTCTTCAACAATATCGAACTGCAGTACCGTCTCAACGAAGGTGCGAGCCAGTATATCCGTGCATTCTACAACAACAATACCTACGATTGGCTCGAAGGTTTGATTGGTGAGTATGGATTCGGTTTCAAATGGCAGAGAAAACTGCAGCACTTCAAAGACATCTTCCGTTTGAAGAACGATAAGCAGCAGATACCTTCAGCCCCAATGGTGAAGAATCCTGCGGAGAAGAAGAGTACGAATGAAAAGAAGGATACGATGGAGAAAGCCAGAACAAAGGCCTTTGACCCATTGAAACTTAACGAAAAGTAAAAATCGATATGAAACAGCAGAACAGGTTATACCTTATTATATATATGGCAGCATTGCTGATGTTGTCGGGCCAGCTCATTACGGGTTGCTCTTCAACCAGTGCGCTGAAAGACGATGAGCAGCTGTTTACGGGACTGGTACCTATCGAGTATAAGAACTACGAGAAGGGAGCCTATGCCGATTCTACCATCGCCGAGATGGAGTATGCCCTGGCTTCGGCTCCGAACGGTGCCTTGTTTGGCAGCAGCTATTACCGCACGCCGTTCCCGGTGCGTCTCTGGATATGGAATGCTTTCTCCCAATCGGATGGAGCAATGGCTAAGTGGATAACCAAGGTGTTCGGTTCCAAACCTAAGCTGATGGCGAATGTGAATCCGCAGCTCCGTGCACAGGTGGCTGAGCATCAGCTCGATAAATATGGCTATTTTAATGGTAAGGTGACTTATGATGTGCTGACACAGAGCAATCCGAAGAAGGCAAAGGTTGCCTATCATGTAGACTTCGGTCATCTCTGGACGCTCGATTCGATGGCTTATCTCAACTTCCCTGCCAAGAGCAAGCAGCTCATAGATGCTTCCATGGCCAAGGCGCTCATCCGGAAGGGGAGTCCTTTCAATGTCTCCAATATGGAATTGGAACGCCAGCGTATCACCCGTCTGTTCCGCAATAGGGGCTATTATTTCTATCAGAACAGTTATGCATCTTATCTTGCCGATACCGTGAATGTGCCCGGCAAGGTACAGTTGAGGCTGATGATGGCAGACAGCGTGGACGATAGGGCTACCCGCCAGTGGTATATAGGAAAGATCAATGTTAATTTCAGAAAGCAGTATATGGAGGAGCTGAAGGATTCCTTTGTACGCAGCTATCTGAGTTTCCATTATAACGGTAGAAAGATGCCGATACGTCCGGGCATCGTTTTGCAGAGTCTGCGCCTGCGTCCCCGCGAGCTGTATCGGGTTCGTACCGAGGAACGTGCCAAGACCGGACTTCAGGAGATGGGACTCTTCAGCTATTCCAGCATCCAGTTCACTCCCCGTTCGGTGCAGACCGTTGACAGTTTGGGCAATGTAGTATACCGGGATACCTTGGATGCCAATATCGATCTGGTATTCGATAAGCCATACGATTTCTATGTCGAGGCAAATGCCCGTGGCAAAACCACCGGTAGAGTAGGTCCGGAGCTGGTTGTGGGTCTTACCAAGCGCAATGCTTTTCATGGAGGCGAGAAACTTTCTGTCAACCTGCATGGTTCGCATGAGTGGCAGACCATCAGTCAGGCTGGCGGAGGTTCTACCCGCATCAATTCCTATGAATACGGATCGGATGTATCAGTAGAGTTCCCCCGTATCATCACGCCTTGGAATATGTTCAGAACGATGGAGCAGAATGAGCGCAGATACCGTGCCGGGCACATGCCTACCAGATATCGGGGTGTGCCAACCACTACCATCAAGGCTTCGATGAATGTGCTGAACAGAGCCAGCTACTTCCGGCGTCATGTGGCATCGGGCGAGTTAACTTATGCGTGGTCAACCTCTTACCAGCATCAGCATTCCTTCAGCCCGCTCATTCTCTCTTATGAGTTTATGAACAGCCGCACGGCCGCTTTCGACAGCATCCTCGCCCTGCATCCTTATCTTCAGATATCGATGCGCGACCAGTTTGTGCCGAAGATGAGTTATACCTATACTTATCGCAGTCCGCGCCGTTACCGTCATCCTATCACCTGGTCAACCACCATCAGCGAGGCAGCCAATATCCTGTCGCTCGGCTATATGGCAGCCGGAAAGGGATGGAACGAGAAAGACAAGAAGATGTTCAAGAATCCGTTTGCTCAGTTCCTGAAACTGGAGACCGATTTCGTGAAGTACTGGCGCATCACCCAGGATGGTACGTTGGTGGGACATGTCAATGCCGGCATCATATGGAGTTACGGAAATGCCGAGAATGCTCCTTATTATGAGCAGTTCTATATCGGTGGTGCCAACAGTGTGCGTGCCTTTAATGTCCGGAGTATCGGACCGGGCAGGTATCAGCCTACCAACAGCAAGTATTCGTATATTGACCAGACGGGCGACATCAAGTATCTGATGAACCTGGAATACCGTCAGAAGGTATGGGGCGATCTCTATGGAGCCCTTTTTCTGGATGCAGGTAATGTGTGGACCTTGCGCAACCATGAGTACAGTCCGCTCGGCAAGTTTGATGTAGACAAGTTCTTCCGGCAGCTGGCGGTAGGCACCGGTGTCGGTGTGCGTTATGATATGGGTATGTTTGTGATACGTGTCGACTGGGGAATCGGTCTGCATGTTCCTTACGATACAGGCAAGAGTGGCATCTATAACATCCGTCGGTTCAAGGATGCCCAGAGTCTGCATTTCGCTGTGGGTTATCCTTTCTAAGTCTTTGGGGGATATATCTAAAAATAAGTCTGATATGTGTTACAGATAGTGCAGAATAGGACAAAAATTGATATTAATCAAAAAAAAGTAGGAAAACGTGCGGTTAACTGCATTTTTTTTGTTACTTTTGCATCGTTATTTTTTTAATAACTATCAACTATTAATAAATAAAAGTATAGATAAAAATGAAACCTACGTTATTGCTTTTGGCTGCCGGAATGGGTAGCCGTTATGGTGGTTTGAAACAGCTTGATGGTCTGGGTCCTAATGGTGAGACTATCATGGACTACAGCATCTATGATGCTATTCAGGCTGGTTTCGGAAAGATCGTATTCGTTATCCGCAAGGACTTCGAAGATCAGTTCCGTGAGAAGATTCTTTCAAAGTATGAGGGTCATATTCCTGCAGAACTTTGCTTCCAGGCATTGGATGATCTCCCAGAGGGATTCTCTGTACCAGAAGGTCGTGAGAAGCCATGGGGTACAAACCATGCAGTTCTGATGGCAAAGGATATCATCAAGGAGCCTTTCTGCGTAATCAACTGCGATGACTTCTACAACCGCGATTGCTTCATGGTAATCGGCAAGTTCCTCTCTGAACTTCCAGAGGGTAGCAAGAACCGTTATGCCATGGTTGGTTTCCGTGTGGGTAACACCTTGAGTGAGAATGGTACCGTAGCTCGCGGCATCTGCTCTAAGGATGCTGAGGAGAACCTCACAACCTGTGTAGAGCGTACCGAGATTATGCGTATCGACGGTAAGGTATCTTATAAGGATGAGCAGGGCGAGTGGGTTGCTGTTGGCGACAATACTCCTGTTTCTATGAACGTTTGGGGCTTCACACCTGATTACTTCCAGCACAGCGAGGAGTACTTCAAGGAGTTCTTGAGCGATCCTAAGAATATGGAAAACAAGAAGGCTGAGTTCTTCATTCCATTGATGGTTAACAAGCTCATCAATGAGGGTACAGCTACTGTTAAGGTGCTCGATACTACCAGCAAGTGGTTCGGTGTAACTTATGCAGCCGACCGCCAGAGTGTTGTTGACAAGATCCAGAGTCTTATCGACGAGGGTGTTTATCCAAACAAGCTCTTCTAATTTAATGAGATGGATATAAACATTAATATATTGACAGATCAGGAAGCCGCTATTCTCCGAGAGACGATAGCGGCTTCTCATCATATTGTCGTCTGTGCACATAAGTCGCCAGACGGTGATGCCATCGGCTCTTCTCTGGGATGGGCTGGTTATCTTCGCTCTTTGGGCAAGAAAGTTGACATTTGTGTGCCGGATATGGTACCGGATTCTCTTTCCTGGTTGCCTGGAGCAGCTGATATCCTGCGGTATGACAAGCAGCCTGAGCAGGTACAACGGGCTTTCGATGAAGCCGACCTGGTATGCTGTGTTGACTTTAGCAGTGAGGGACGTCTTGATGAGATGGATCATGTATTGTTGGGTTGCAAGACTCAGCGTGTCATCATCGACCACCATCTGGCTCCTAATCTTGAGGCTAAGCTACTGGTTTCGCAGCCACATGCCAGCAGTGCCAGCGACCTGGTATTCCGTGTAGTCTGGCAGTTGGGCGGCTTCCCGCAGATGGATCAGACCTGGGCTACCTGCGTATATTGCGGCATGATGACCGATACGGGTGGTTTCACTTACAATTCTACCCAGCCTTATATCTATTACATCATCTGTCTGCTGCTTACCAAGAACATCGACAAGGATAAGATATACCGCAATGTCTTCAATAATGCCCGCATTCCAGCAGTCCGGTTCCGTGGCTATCTGATGGATAAGAAACTGCAGGTAATAGAAGAACTTCATGCCAGTTTCTATACGGTGACCCGTGAAGAGTTGAAAGAGTATGACTTTATTAAGGGCGACCTGGAAGGACTGGTGAATGTGCCTCTTACCATCAAGGGACACAAGCTCTCCATTTCTCTTCGCGAAGATACGGATATCGACAATCGCATATTGGTAAGTCTCCGTTCTGTAGACGATTTCCCATGCAACAAGATGGCAGCTGAGTTCTTCAATGGTGGCGGTCATCGCAATGCTTCCGGTGGCAAATTGCTGTGCAGCATGCAGGAGGCAGAACAGATAGCACTGAAAGCAATCCTGGCATACGCCGATATGCTGAAGTAGCCGTTTTTCCCTTAGAAATGACGAAAAAGACAGAAAACAACCCCGTTTTGAGGCAATAGGATGATAATAAGTGATAAATAATAATAAAATCAACCTATTCCTCTCGGTGTTGTCTTATCTTTTTTGTACCTTTGCCCAATAAATCAGATTTTAAAAAGAAGAATGAAGAAATTTTTGTTTGCAATGATTGCTTTCGCGGCAGTTTTATCGTTTGCCGCATGCAATGATAGTGAGACTTATAAGGACATGCGCGACAGAGAGCTCGATTCTATCAGCTCCTTCTTGCGTAAGGAAAATATTAAGGTCATCTCTGAGGATGAGTTCAACAGACGTTGGAATAATAATCAAAGGCTGACGGATACTGCAAAGAACAACAACGAATGGGTACTTTTCAACAGTAACGGTATCTATATGCAGGTGATTGACCAGGGATGTGGCGACTATATCAAGAAGGGTGAAACGGTAGATGTACTGGTCCGTTTTGATGAGTATAACCTTTCGTATGCTGCAGAAATGAGCGATAAATGTCTCACGCTTTCAAACAAAGTTCCTGCTTATTCCTATTATATTGATAAGATAAGCGTAACCAATACTTCCGGTACATTTACCGGTTCTTTCGTTGATCCTAAAGCCAGTCTGATGGCCAATACTTATAATTCATCCAGTTATGGCAGTGTCAGTGCTACCGTGCCTAGCGGTTGGCTCATCCCGTTCACCTGGATTAAGATTGGCAGACCAAAGACTGATGATGATCGCATCGCTCATGTCCGCCTGCTCGTACCTCACTCTTATGGTACCACATCGGCATCGGGCAGTGTGCAGGCATGTGTTTACGACATGACCCTGCAGAAAGGAAGATAAACATAAATTCAGAAAGATATATTTATGACACTGATTAAGTCAATTTCTGGTATCCGCGGTACTATTGGCGGTCCAGCGGGCGATACATTGAATCCGCTCGATATCGTAAAGTTCACTTCAGCATACGCTACCTTCATTCGCCGTAGCGGTGCTTCGAAGAGTAATACCATCGTTGTAGGCCGTGATGCGCGCATCTCTGGCGAGATGGTAAAGAATGTGGTTTGTGGAACCCTCATGGGTATGGGCTACGATGTGCTGAACATTGGTCTGGCTACTACTCCTACCACCGAACTTGCTGTTACCATGAGTGGTGCAGCCGGCGGTATCATCATCACAGCTTCTCACAATCCACGCCAGTGGAATGCCCTCAAACTCCTCAACGAGAAGGGTGAGTTCCTTACTGCAGCTAATGGTAACGAGGTGCTGGACATCGCTGAGAAGGAAGACTTCGACTATGCGGATGTAGATCATCTCGGAAAATATACAGAAGACAATACATTCAATAAGCGCCATATCGACTCCGTACTTGCTTTGAAGCTCGTAGATGTCGAGGCTATCAGAAATGCCCACTTCAAGGTTTGTGTAGATTCCATCAACTCTGTGGGTGGTGTTATTCTCCCTGAGTTGCTCGATGCACTCGGTGTAGCATATACTTTCCTCAATGGTGAGCCAACAGGCGACTTTGCTCATAATCCGGAGCCATTGGAGAAGAATCTCGGTGGTATCATGGATGAGTTGAAGAAGGGTGGTTACGATATGGGTATCGTTGTAGACCCTGATGTAGACCGCCTGGCTTTCATCTGCGAAGATGGCAAGATGTTTGGCGAGGAATATACCCTGGTAAGCGTAGCTGATTATGTATTGGGCAAGACTCCTGGCAATACCGTCAGCAATCTTTCATCTACCCGTGCCCTCCGTGATGTAACCGAGAAGCATGGTGGTTCTTATTGCGCTTCTGCCGTAGGCGAGGTGAATGTAACTACCAAGATGAAGGATGTTCATGCTGTCATCGGTGGTGAAGGCAATGGTGGAGTTATCTATCCAGAGAGCCATTACGGTCGTGATGCCCTCGTTGGTATCGCCCTCTTCCTGAGCAGTCTGGCTCATAAGGGCTGCAAGGTGAGCGAACTCCGTGCCAGCTTCCCTAACTATTTCATCGCCAAGAATCGCATCGACCTCACTCCATCTACCGATGTAGATGCTATCCTTGTAAAGGTAAAGGAGATGTATGGCAAGGAGAAGGATGTCACCGTAACAGATATCGATGGCGTCAAGCTCGACTTCCCTGATAAGTGGGTTCACCTCCGCAAGAGTAATACCGAGCCTATCATCCGCGTATATAGCGAGGCTTCTACCATGGAGCAGGCTGATGAGTTGGGCAAGAAACTCATGCAGGTGGTTTACGATATGCAGTAAGATACAGAATATAAAATCATAAAAAAGAGATGAAGCATGATTGATTTTTGCTTCATCTCTTTTTTTTGCACTGATTTCCCTCTGCATTAGTGGTAGAAAAGATTAATCACTAATCACTACTCACTACTCATTGCTTGCAAAACTTCAGTAATTTGAAGAAAGATAGAGAAAGATTTGGCTTTCTCAGATAAAAATCGTATTTTTGTTGCTGAATTGCAGAAGATGAGGGTTCTGAGGCCTTCGTAGCAGCAATGAAAAACTAGAACCGCTCCTTATGTGGAGCATAAATGAAATTACGAAAAATGGAATCTATTATAAAGTATTATCAGGTAGCCCATGTCGGGTTCAGCCTTTCTTATCCTGATTCCTGTCGGGAGGTTATGGCTGTATTGCTGGAGGCTTATCAGGGGTTTGAATGTGATGAACATACCGCATCTGCTGCCCGGACCTCCTTCACTCTTACCTTGAACGAAAGCGGGGAAGAACTGAGGAAACCTGCCGGCTTCAAAGAGGAATGCAGACAGGATGAAGAGGAACAGCTCATTATCAGCGGTAGTCTGGGAGAGACGCAGAAGGCGTTTCTGATGGCGATGACTGATATGAAATCGATACTGGTTACCGATCATGATTATCAGCATTCCAGTCTTCTGGTTCCTGCTGGCGTCTTCAGTCAGAAATCGGCTCTCGGTTCCATCAAGGCAACCGTTGATACCTCGCTGATGCTGCTCTATGCCATGCGTTCGGCTGCAGGAGATACACTCCTGTTTCATTCTTCTACCATCGTAAAGGATGGCAAGGCTTATCTCTTCCTGGGCAAGAGCGGAACGGGCAAGAGTACGCACTCCGGACTGTGGCTCAAGCATATCGATGGCACCCGCCTGCTCAATGATGACAATCCTGTGGTATATGTCACGCCGGAAGGAACGCCCATGGTGAGTGGCTCGCCTTGGAGTGGAAAGACACCTTGCTATAAGAACGAGGAATATCCGATAGGGGCAATTGTCCAGTTGCGCCAGGCACCGGAGAATAAAATCAGGAAGCAGACCGTCATAGAGTCTTATGTGTCTATCAAGTCTTCTGTCTCCGGCAAGGCATGGGAGAAGGAAATTGCAGATGGCCAGCATCAAACAATCGAGAAGATTATCGGGGCTACCCGGCTTTATCAGCTCGACTGTCTGCCTGATGCCGATGCAGCCCTCCTTTGCTGTCAGACCATCAGTCATTAAAAACAATCGTGCAATAGAAAGATGAATAAATCCGATTCAAAATATAAGGCAATTGCAGCGCTCGAGCAATTCATCCGTGAAGGTCGTCCTGTCAAGTTTCCGGTCAAGGGAACCAGCATGCTTCCCTTTATCGTAGGTGATAGAGATTGCGTAGAATTCTATCCGGTAGAAGGTGAGTTGAAGGTGGGCGATATTGTGATGGCGAGGGTCGAAGAAGGCTATCCGGTGGTGCATCGCATCGTCGGGATTGTGCCTGTTGCTGGAGACGCATCCTTTTCTGCAGATGCTTGCCGCATCGTGCTGACGGGTGATGGCAATCTCGGCTTTAAGGAGCATTGCCTGCGCAAGGATGTCATTGCAAAGGCGCATGTAGTCATCCGTCCCGATGGCAGCCGTAAGAGTCTCATCTCACAGAAAGCGCTCAGAAACTGGCACAGATGGCAGCGGTTGAGGCCTATACGCAGGTTACTGCTTAAAATAATCAAGCTCTATATCCGTTTATCATATAAAAACAGAACTTTCGCATGTTAATAGGAATCACAAGTTCACGTCCATAAGCAGCACGCCCTGAACCAACGGTTACCGGCGAAGGAAAATGGCAGAAACTCCATAAGCAGCACGCCCTTTCAGGGCGTGTGGAGCCAACTTGCGATAGTTCAGTACAAATAAAAAACAAGGTACAATTATGAAGATCAAGAACGATTTCAAGCTCCGCGAGATTTGCGGTGAGTATGTGGTAACAGCCGAAGGTATGCAGGCTGTAGACTTTACCAAGTTGATCAGTCTCAATGAAACTGCCGCCTTTCTCTGGAAGACGGCTGAGAAACAGGGTGAATTTACGGTGGCTTCGCTGGCTCAGGCATTATGCGATGAGTATGATGTAGTCATGGCTCAGGCTGAAAAAGACTGTGAGGCAATAGTTGCCCAGTGGCAGAAAGAGGGACTGGTATGAGAAAGTATGCACTTTGGTTTTTCCGCCAGATGTCTGCCGTGCGGGGCCGTTTGCTGTTGCGCATCATCACCGGTCTTCTGCAGGTAGCATTAGGTTTGTGGCTCGTCTGGTTGTGTCGCCGGTTCATCGATGTGGTGATCTGGCGGGGCAATGTGCTGCGCGAAACCATCGTGCTTTTTTTAGTCATCGCCCTGCTGATAGCCCTTCGCCAGCTGGTATTCTATCTCTCCGGCATCACCGAGGTTATCCTTCAGAATGATATGCGTAGCCGCCTCTTCAGCTTTGTGCTGGGCAGGAAACTCTATGCCGTTAAGCGGCAGGCTGAGGCTGGTTCCGGGAAACCGGCTTCTGAAATGCTTTCCGGTGATATCAGCCAGCGTTTGGAGCGCGATCTCTCTTCAGCCTCTTCGGTAGTTACGGATGTCTTGCCCACGATTGTTGTCACCCTGGTACAGCTCTTCGGTGCTTTCTTCCTGATGCGCTCCATCGATTCCATCCTGGCATGGAGTCTTCTGGTACTGACACCGGTGGTTGCAGTTTGTGCCAAGTATCTGGGCAGCCGACTCAAGAAGATGACGCTGGCGATACGTGAGGAGGAGAGCAGCATACAGATGATGATTCAGGAGACGGTAGAACATGAACTCACCATCAAGACCTTGCAGGCAGAGAGTACGGTTTCCGGTAGGGTTGGCAGCATGCAGCAGCGTTTGCATCAACTGGTTCGCCGTCGTATCCGCTTTACATTGTTATCCCGTCTGCTCCTTGCCTTCACCTTCAGTTACGGCTATTTCGGAGCCTTTGTCTATGGTGCCATCCAACTCAAGAACGGGTTGATAACCTTCGGTGTGATGACCGCCTTCCTGCAGCTGGTGGGACAGATACAGAGTCCTATCATGTCGCTCTTGGGCATGATTCCCCAGTTGATTCATGCTTCAGCGAGTGTAGACCGGTTGGTAGAGATAGAAAACACCGAGCAGGAGGAGTTTCTTTCTCAGGCAGATGCTTCTATACCTTTGCAGCGTGCTTGCGGCATCCGTCTTCAGGACGTGAGTTATTCTTATCCCGACGAGCGAAAGAAGGTTGTTGTCAGTCATTTCTCCTATGATTTCCGTCCCGCTACATCAGTGGCGATAGTAGGAGAAACCGGTTGTGGCAAGACTACCATCCTGCGTCTCTTGTCGAGTATCATCCAGCCCGATAGCGGAAGGATTGTGCTGTATGATGCCCAAGGCAAGGCGGTAGAAGGAACCGGCATGCGTTCGCATATAGTGTATATAGAACAGGGTAATACGCTGATGAGCGGAACCATTCGCGACAATCTTCTCCTTGCCAATCCTGGGGCTACTGATGATCAGCTTACCGAAGCCCTTCATGTAGCCTGTGCCGATTTCGTGTTCAGTTTGCCGGCAGGTATGGATACGAAGATAGGAGAGCATGCCACCCGTTTGAGTGGCGGTCAGGCGCAGCGCATTGCCATAGCCCGCAGTCTTTTGCGCCAAGGTAACATTCTGTTGTTGGATGAAATCAGTTCATCGCTGGATGCCGAAACCGAGAAACTCCTTTTCGACCGCCTCTTTGCTTCGTATGCCGATAAGACCATCATCTGTGTTACACACAGGAAGGAGGTGGCTGACAGATGCCAGGAGCAGATACGGTTGTGATGGTGTTGTTGCCTGTAGCAATTATTCAGGATATGCTGTATCTGGTAGAGTGTGGTGAGAAAAGTATTTGGCTGCGTAGGGTTACGAATATGACTGCGTAGGGTTACGAATATGGCTGCGCTGGGTTACGAATATGACTGCATCGGGTTACGAATATGACTGCGTAGGGTTACGAATATGGCTGCGCTGGGTTACGAATATGACTGCGTAGGCTAACGGAGACGTATCCGTAAGCTTATCGAGACGTCTGCATCAGCTAACGGAGACGTCTGCGTCAGTTAACTGAGACATCTGAACTCACTGACTGAACTACTTGAGTTGCTTGATTGAACTACTTGAGATAGCTGACTGAACCACTTGAGATAGCTGACTGAACCACTTGAGTATTCTTCTTCATGTGCTTGAGTGCAACCATAGAAACTTTTTCAGTAACTTTTCCCTGAAATCTCTTGCAGCTATGAAAATAAAGTCGTAACTTTGCGGTAGAGAATTTTAAAACAGCTGGCTATGAAGTACTTAGATCCTAAGGCAGACCTCACGTTCAAGAAGATATTCGGCAATTGTTATCCGATGTAAGTATAAAAAGAAAGAGGGTGTGTCATAAGTCTGTGACGCACCCTTTTTTTTGTGTGTTTCTGTATATTCTAGTTGAATCGTAGTCTTTCTTCACAAAGGGAATCTTATTATATTGTATAGAAACTTTACTTTTCT
>NZ_CDRSSE010000059.1:0-20166 GCF_977051555.1 Segatella sp. | reverse complement strand
GATAGTAGCCAACAAGTCGTGCTTCAAATCTTTATCAATCTGAAGCTCATTTATCTGCTGGCGCAAAGCTTCCAAATCTATTTTCTTTGCCATATCGGTGTCTCCTAGCCCTATAAATATGCTCCACTGATTCCCTAAGCAGAGAAGATTGTTCGTGTTTGCAATGGCTATGATAAAAAGAAAGGCGTAGGAATCATATTACTTTATCCTTGCCTATTGTGGTCCTCGGATGACCTTGGGAACAAAGATAAGAAGTAATAGACCCTACACCAAACTTGCATATATTGATAGCATAGGACACACCCTCTCCATACGAATGGAAAGGGCACACCTATGCCTCGCGTATATACACGATGAGTAGCCGCCTACCACTGTCTTCATCTGAATCCCTTTTTGAAATTTCCGAGGTTCCAATAGATCAGAAGAAAACGTCAGTACACGTCTTTCAATTTAAAATAGGCCAAGCCATGGATTTTTACGTAGCCGGCGACTCATCGCCAGCCATCCACAGCAAGACAACTGCAAAAGTAATAAAAAGAATTGGGATTTGCAAGAAAATCGGAAAGTTTCTTGCAAATCCCAATAAAATCGTTGATGTTTTACTTCCAAAGCAGGCATCTTATACACATGTCTAAGCCTCCAGATAGTTCATCATATCCTCCAATGTTTCGAAGTTCTTGACATTACCCATTTGTTCTGAATAAGGCGTTCTCATATGCTCATGCTTCCATTGCTCAATAGTATTTTCATCTATCAAGCCCTTATCCCACAATTCATCTGCGGCATCTATTGCTTTTTGCGCAAAATAGCGACTATCTGTTGGCATACCATTATCCTTTTTATCTAGCATAGCATTACCCCTTCCTCTTCTACATTATTATAAAAAGGACTGCCCTTTTTGGTCTGCCAATCCTTCATCGAATACACTATCGGGTGAATCATCTGATTGATTTGCCATCCCAATTCCCAAAGAGGATAGGTGTAATTATCATGATCCTGCTCATCTATCTTATCCTTGTTCAGAAGCACAAGGATGTCCCAGTCGGAATCTGCTTTAGCATCCCTTCTAGCCCTTGACCCGAAAAGGATAACCTTGGCATCTTTCGGCATAATCGACTCCGCTTTCTTCTGAATCGACTTGAGTACCTCATCTTCAAGATGTTCCCTTGTTACTGTTGTCATAACACTACCATTTTAATTACACCGCAAAAATACGAAAAAGAATTGAAACTAACAAATATTCTGAGAGATATTTGCATTTATTCTTTTCTCTTTACCCAAACCTTGTGGCTGCCTCTTCCTAGTGAATCTATCGGCGAAGTCTTGTCACCGGTCAGTTCCTTCAGTTCCATTGAGGCGGCAGTACGGCTCAGGTTGTTGATGGAGGCATAATCGCCTAGGGTGAGGACGCCGTTCTTCTCTATCACCTCCTGAGCACGGGCGATGCGTTCTTCCTTGGAATACAGCTGCTTACGGATCACCTTTACACCACCCATATCACGCTCCAGGTCACGATCGGTTTCACGTTTCACCTCCTTGACAAACTCAGGAGACGCCTTGAAGTTGATGTCTTTCACACCCACCTTGCGATACGTCATCTTATCATCTTCTGCCTGAATTTCCCTAGGCTTCTCATCCTCGAAAGCGAGGGAGAGGGAGAAGGTGCCGAAACCTTCTAGATTCACGTTGTAACCCATGGAGAGCATGTCTGTCAGCATATCAACCACATCGGTCAATACAGCCTCCGTGGTACTTTCCGAAATACCGCGATGGTAATTCTGCATCATCTTGACGAACTCTTTACGGGATAGAGTCCGGTTGGTCACCATCTTGGGATAAACTCTGCGCTTGCCATCATAGCGCATATCCCCCATTTCCTGCAATTTGTACTTAGCCATATCAGTTTCCTTTCTTATTTTAGTTTATCAGTATTTCTTATTGCAGCAGCCTTTGCATCCTACAGCATTTATGATCATACTTAAGAAGAAAAGACCACAAACCTAGGAAGAAAAGTATTTAATCCTAGGAGAAATCTCCGTTCATAGACATTGAACCGACATTCAAAGTCTTTGAACGGAGGTTCATAAACACTGAACGGACATTCAATGTTTATGAACGAAGATTTCTACCATGCAAAGATACAACTTTATCAGATATAAAACAAGACTTTTCCTAAATATCTTCACTTTTCCAGCCATAATTCTTCGTTTTTTGAGCCTATTTCCTTGCTTATCCCAAATAATTGTGTTAACTTTGTAGTCAGATTGCAAGCCAAAGGCTAAAGGATTGTAAACCAAAGGCTAAAGGATTGCAAACCAAAGACAAAGAAAAAGACTAAGATTAGACATCCTTATGAGTATGAAGATATTAGCAACCAGCGACTGGCATCTGGGTAACCTGTTTCACGGCAACGACCGGCTGCCTGAACACAAGCATTTCCTGAAATGGCTCCTGGAACAGATCGCTGAACAAAAGCCCGATGCTCTCCTCATCGCAGGAGACATCTTTGATAACGGAAATCCATCGGCAGCGGCACAGACCGTTTATTACGAGTTTCTTGCCGATGCAACCCAACTGTGCCCCAACATGCAGGTCATCATCACGGCAGGCAATCACGATTCCGCCAGCCGATTGGAAGCTCCCCGTCCGCTGCTCACCCGATACCACGTGGAAATAAGAGGAAACGTAAGGAAAATCTGGCAGCAGGGAGAAAGCGAGGACGAGGATAAAACCGGCGGACATTGGCTCTATTCCTTCGATGACCTCATCATCCCCGTAACCAACGAGGAAGGAGAAGAAGTCATCATCCTAGCCGTTCCTTTCCTTAGGAGCGATGTGGTGCAGAACGCCAGTTACTCGCAGGGTGTCAACGACTTTCTGAGAGAACTGACGGCTGAGGCTCGAAAGAAATACCCGGACAGGAAGTGCATCATGATGGCACACATGTACGCCAAAGGTTCGGATATCGCCAAGAAGGATGCGAGCGAGAAGATTATCATCGGCGGACAGGAGGAAGTGGACCTGGAAGGATGGAACGATCATCCCGACTATATGACTTGCGGACACATCCACAAACGGCAACATATCTGGAATACCGACTGGGCAAGATATACGGGAAGTATCCTCCCGATGTCGTTTGCCGAGAAAGACTATACCCACGGCATCGACCTCATCACTATCGGATGTGACGAGGAAGGAAAGGAGGAACACGGAGAAGAGGATGAAGGAAAGGAAACCGGCAAGAGTAAGGAATGGAAAGTAGATTTCCTGGAATACAAGCCTCAGCATTCCCTCCGCATCCTGCCCGAAAACGAGGAAGAGCTGACCTTCAAGAAATGGCAGAAGATCATCAATTCAGAACTCTCAGAGAGAACAGACGGCGAACTGAGCGACCATTTCGACTACGTGATGCTGAAGGTGAAGCAGGAGAAACTGACCAGCGATGACATCAAGGAACTGGAGAAACTCGTCAACGAAAAGGATGCCGTGCTCTGCAAAATCCAGCGCATCATCCCGCAGCTGGACCTCTCCACCATCCAAGGTTCCCAGCACATCACCAGCATAGAAGACATCATCAACCGTCCTCCGCTCGACACGCTGAAGGAAGCCTTCGCCATCAGGCACAACGCTCCGATGAACGAAAGACAGGAGAAAATGTTATCCGATTTATTAACGACATCATCATTATGAAATTCCTACAACTCGAAATACTCAACCTCGCTTCGCTTGACAAACAGGGAGGCGAGGTCATCAACTTTGAGGAAGGTGCCTTAGGCGAGAGCACCATCTTCAGCATCGTAGGTCCGACGGGAAGTGGCAAGTCTACCCTTCTCGACGCCATCTGCCTTGCCCTCTACAACCGCGCCCCTCGCTACCCTCGAAAGAAAGGCGACAAGAACCAGAGCATCGAGATTTTCGGAGCTGCTGATGCGAGCGAAAGTAACCGTCTGGCTCCTACCGACAGCCGAAACATCCTGACACGTGGCAAGAAAGAGGGCTACAGCAAGCTCACCTTCCTTGCCAACAACGGCAGCATCTACCGCGCAGAATGGCACGTCAGATTCCAGAGAGTGCGCTACGAGAACGCCAAGACGGTGCTCTATAAAATCACGAGAAAAGGAGAAGAAACGACAGAAGAAACTGCCGACTGGAACGAGCTGCCGAACATCATCGGACTCGATTACGACCAGTTTCTCCGTACCGTGCTCATCGCTCAAGGCTCGTTTGCCAACTTCCTGACGGCAAAGGAAAACGAGCGGTACGAACTCCTGGAGAAACTCATCGGATGCGAGGAAACTTATACGAACATAGCTACTGAAATCAAGAAGGCGAAAGACCAAGCGACGGATGCCTACAACCAGATGGCAGCATCGGTGGAAGCCGTAAAACAGAACCTGCTGAACGATGAAGAACTCGCCCAACTGCAGGAGGAAATCGCCCGTCTGGAAAAGGCTGAGAAGGAAATCAACAGCCAGTTGCAAGCCATTTCGAAAGACCTGCAATGGTTTGAGGAAAACGACAAGCAAGTTAAGCAAATCGCTATCTGTCAAGAGAATACGGAGCAAGCAGCAAATGCCATCAAAGAGATGCAAGCCCAGATTCTCCGTCTTCAGTTGCACGATGAAGTACAGCCAGCCGTCAACCTGCTGCAGGAAGTAGAGCGACAGACGCAAAGCATCCACGAACAGGAAGAAAACATTCTGAAAGCGGAAGGAAATATCAAAAGCCAAGAGTCTGCCATCGCCGAAAGCGAGAAAACACTCACCTGTCTGAAGGAAGCAGTCAGCAAGGCACAGGAACAGCTAGAAAAGGCGTTGCCGGTTATCGCAGAAGCAAGGGCGCTGAAAACCAAAATGGAAGCGGCTATGCCGAATCTGAAAGAAAAGAAAGAGGCATTGGAGTCGGCACAGAAAGAGAATCAAACTGCCCGGAAAGACGTGGAGGAAAACGCCCGAAACATCAAGAAATGGGAAACCGAAACGGAGAAAGCGAACCTTGCCCTCAAAACGACTAAGGAAGAGATAGACAAGCAGAAACAAATTCTTCGGGAAGCGACACAAGCCGCAGAACAGGCTTGGGAGACTGAAAAAAGCAAGACTGCCGGACAGAATATAGAGGAACTGCAGAACAGCAAGACTGTAGCCGACAGGAAACTGCAAGATGTCCAGCAAGCCATCAAGGTTGTGGCTCATCTCGACGCATCCACAGCAGAGAAAAAGAAGAATGAGGAGCGGATTCTGGTCTTGGGCAAGAGAAACGCAGAGATAGATGAAGCGCTGGGCAAGTTGACCATTGAGGCGCTGAACCAGGAGACCCAAACGCTAAGAAATGCCTATACCCTGATGGTGAGTGAGAAATGGGAGATTCATCGTGCCAACCTGACCGAAGGCAAGCCTTGTCCGCTTTGCGGCAGCACGACCCATCCTTACCATACCGACAACAGGCAGTTTGAGGAAGCCACCACGGAACTCTCGCAACTTCTGAAAGCCAAGGAGGAACTGCTGAAATTGCAGCAGAAAGAGGAAAAGGACCTTTCCGGCGAAAGAAAACAGAACGACGGCGAAGTACAGACGCTCCAGAAACAACAGGAAAAACTGTCGGGAGAAATCGCAACTTACGAAGAGGATTGGAAGGCGCTCATCGCTCAGTATCCAAAGATTCCGAAGGCTGAGGCAGAACTGAAATCACTCTTGCCTATCTATGAAGACAAGGCGAAAGATGCGAGCAGCAAACTGAGCCTGTTTAACAAGATTCAGAAAGAGATAGAACGGCTGACCCAACTCAAGGACAAGGCTGTAAAGGATGAAGCGGCGTATGAAGGTAAAGCTTCAACGATACTGAATGAAGTCCAGGAAAACACTTCAAGCTGCGCTACAAAACTAGCTGAACAGAAGGCACTTACCACCAACCTCATCTCACAGCAAAAGAGTAAGGAGGAGGCTTACGAGAAAGCCCTTCAGACATGGAATAGCGCCAGGAAGGAAATGGAGGAATGGCAGGAGCAATACAAGCAGATTCTGAATGGTGAAGAGCCTGATGCGGCTGAACAAAGACTGACTGCAGCAAAGGATGAGGCTACGAAAGCAGCAGATAACCAGAACGAAAATATCAACAAACTGAAGGCTGAACTCGCCAACAGTAAAGGTTCGCATCAAACCATGCTGTCTCAGAACAAGACGATGAAAGAGAATCTGCAGACGAAGGAAACTGAACTCGACCTTTGGATTGAGGAATATAACAAGCAGCTTGAGGAAAAGAGCATCGAAGGTAAAGACTCCGAAGAGGAAGGCATCGAGGAAAGAAGTATCGAACCAAGACTTATCGACCGAAATACCATCCGAGAGATGCTTCACTCTGCCGAAGACTGGAATGCCATCCGTCGGGAAAAGGACGAAAAGGAGAAAGCCGTGGCTTCAACTACCGCCCTTTACCAGAGCGCAGAAAAGGCGCATCAGCAGCACTTGGAACATCAACCTGCCAAGGAACGGGATGCTCTCTTAGCCATTCAGCAGGAGTATCAGGAGAGAAGCCAGCGCAACGAACTGATTGCTGCCAACGCCAGGATGCAGAACCACCAGGAAGCCGTAAAGCTATTGGGTAACAAGGCTGAGGCTCTGAAGCTCGTAACGCAGGAAAAGGACGACTGGACAGCCATCACGGATGCCATCGGAGCAGACGGAAAGACGCTGCGCAAGATAGCCCAATGCTATACGCTCAGTTTCCTGATAGCGCACGCCAACCAGGAAATCAGAAAGTTCAACAGCCGTTACGAACTGCAGCAGGTAAAGCATTCCCTGGGCATCCGAGTCATCGACCACGACCGAGCCGATGATATCCGAGACACCACCTCCCTATCCGGTGGCGAAACCTTCATCGTGAGTCTCGGTCTCGCCCTGGGTTTGTCGGCATTGTCTTCCCGCAACATCTCCTTCGAGAACCTGTTCATCGACGAAGGCTTCGGAACCCTCGACCCCGATACCCTCGCCACCGTCATCGACTCCCTCGCCATGCTGCAAAGTTCGCAAGGCAAAAAGGTGGGCGTCATCAGTCATACCGACACGATGAGCGAGCGCATCACCACCCAGATCAGGATTATCAAGAATGGCAACTCCGGCAGCAGCCATATCGAGATTTATCCGTAATTACACCTTAATTATATATAGGACACACATCCATATCCATCATACATACCATACGTTTGGCAGCCTTATACCAAATGTATGGTATGTTCTTTACTCCCTGTATGGTAGTCTTTTTACACCCCATGTGGTATTGCCCACGTGGGGAAATCGCAGTACCTTTGCACCCAGAAAATAACAATAAAAAAAGACATAGATTATGGACAATAAGACTATCAAACATCTCAAGGAATTGGAGGCAGAATCTATCTACGTACTCCGCGAAGTAGCTGCCCAGTTCGAGCGTCCGGTCATCCTCTTTTCGGGTGGCAAGGATTCTATCGTGATTACATATCTTGCCTACAAGGCTTTCTATCCTGCGAAGATTCCATTCCCGCTGCTCCATATCGACACGGGACATAACTTCGAGGAAACCATCCAGTATCGTGATGAGCTGGCTAAGAAACTCGGAGCCGAACTCATCGTAGGTAGCGTGCAGGAAAGCATCGACAAGGGAAGAGTGAAGGAGAAAACAGGTTATTATGCATCCCGCAACAAACTGCAGACCACTACCCTGCTCGACACCCTGGAGGAAAATAAATTCGATGCAGCCATCGGTGGTGCCCGAAGAGATGAGGAGAAGGCACGTGCCAAGGAACGCTTCTTCAGTCATCGTGACGAATTCGGACAATGGAACCCGAAGAACCAGCGCCCTGAGCTCTGGAACATCTTCAACGGCAGAAAGAACATGGGCGAGCACTTCCGTGTGTTCCCTATCTCCAACTGGACCGAGATGGATGTATGGCAGTATATCTTCCTGGAGAACATCCCGATGCCATCGCTCTACTTCACCCACGAAAGAGAGGTATTCAACCGCGACGGGCAATGGCTCGCAGCCCTGCCTTGCATCAAGCGCAAGCCTACAGAGGAAGTGGTAAAGAAGCTGGTTCGCTGCCGCACCATCGGTGACATTACCTGCACCGGACTCACGGAATCGAAGGCGACAACCGTAGCGGATATCATCGACGAGATTGCTTCTACCCGCGTTACTGAACGTGGAGGAAGAGCCGATGACAAGCGAAGCGAAACGGCAATGGAAGACCGCAAGAAGGCGGGATACTTCTAAGAGATTTAATGTTAAATGTTAAGTGTTAAATGTTAAATTAGCATAGCACTCATATACAGCAACAACTTAACACTTAACATTTAACACTTAACATTAAAATCAAGGTGAAGGTGAGGGCGCTAGCCCATTTAACATTTAACACTTAACACTTAACATTAAAAAAAAGCATGGATAGAGGTTATTTAGATATGGAGCTGCTCCGCTTCTCTACTGCGGGCAGCGTGGACGATGGAAAGAGTACTTTGATAGGAAGATTGCTTTATGACAGCAAGTCGATTTTCGAAGACCAGTTGGAGGCGGTGGAGGCTGCTAGCAAGAGCCGCGGTAATGAAGAAGTGAACCTGGCTCTGCTCACGGATGGTCTCCGTGCTGAGCGTGAACAGGGCATCACCATCGATGTGGCTTACCGCTATTTCGCTACACCGAAACGCAAGTTTATTATCGCCGATACTCCGGGACATATTCAGTATACCCGCAACATGGTGACGGGTGCCAGTACTGCCGATTTGAGCATCATTCTGATTGATGCACGTCATGGCGTATTGGAGCAGACCGTACGCCACAGCTATATTTCTTCGCTGCTCGGCATACCACATATCCTGGTGGCTATCAACAAGATGGACCTGGTTGATTTCAGTAAAGATGTATACGACAAGATTGTTGCCGACTATAAGAAAATGTCGGAGGCGCTGGATATCAAGAACGTGGTGTTTATCCCGATTAGTGCCAAAGATGGCGACAACGTGGTGAACAAGAGCGATAAGACTCCTTGGTATGAGGGACCTACTCTGCTGAACTATCTGGAGACGGTTCCAGTGGGTCATAAGACGGTGAGCGATTTCTTCCGTTTCCCAGTACAGTACGTGATTCGTCCTATCAGCAGCCAGTTCCCAGACTACCGTGGTTATGCGGGCAGAGTAAGTGGCGGCATCATCCGTCCGGGCGATAAGATTAGAGTGTTGCCATCGGGCACGGAGAGCACCGTGAAGAGCATCGACTTCGTAGAGGATCATCTGGAAGAGGCGTATGCCCCAATGAGCGTTACCCTGACGCTGAACGATGACATCGACATTTCGCGTGGCACACCATCGTAAAGGCAGATGAGAAGCAGCCTAGCATCGAACAGGACATCACGCTGGATGTTTGCTGGTTCAACGAGCGTCCTGCTGCCGTAAGAAACAAATATATCATCCGTCAGGCAACCTTCGAGACTCAGGGGTTGATTCGCAGCATCAACTATCGCCGAAATATCAACACGTTGGAGAAGGAAGAGGGTGTATCGGAATTGAAGATGAACGATATCGCCGAAATCACCATCCACACCGCCAACCCATTGGTGTTCGATAAATACACGGAGAATAAAGTAACGGGTAGTTTGATCTTCATCGACCCGGATACAAATGAAACCGTAGGAGCGGGACTTATTAAGTAATGTTGAATGTTAAATGTTGAATGTTAAATGTTCAAAGTAATATAGGGTAATCATAAAGTTCAAAGCTCAATGTTCAAAGTAATATAGGGTAATCATAAAGTTCAATGGTCAAAGTTCAAAGTAATATAAAGGATTTGGTTCCGGAACTCAATAAGAAATTCAGCGATGCGCCTGCCGAGGATATTGTCGGTTATTTCCTTCAGGCATTCAAAGGGCGCATCGCTCTTTCTTCTTCCCTCAGCATCGAGGACCAGACGCTTACCGACATCATCGTGAAGAAAGATAAGTCTGCCCGCATCTTCACACTCGATACAGGTCGTCTCTTTCCGGAGACCTACCAGTTGATCGACAAGACCAACATGACCTACGGCATCGCCCTGGAAATATTCTTCCCTAACTACGAGGCGGTGCAGCAGATGGTGAAGGAAGAGGGCATCAACCTCTTCTATAATTCGATAGAGAGCCGACACCGCTGTTGCCAGGTTAGAAAACTGGAACCGCTGAAGCGGGCGATGCAGGGACTGGATGTATGGATCTGCGGATTGAGAAAGCAGCAGAGCGTGACACGAAAGGATATGCAGGTGGTGGAATGGGACGACATCCATAACCTGATCAAGGTGAACCCGCTCATCAACTGGAGCGAAGAGGATGTGGAGCAGTATGTAAAGAAGCACCATGTGCCTTATAACAAGCTGCAGGACAAGGGATATCCGAGCATCGGTTGCCAACCTTGTACAAGAGCCATCCAGCCAGGCGAGGATATCCGAGCCGGAAGATGGTGGTGGGAATCGCCGGAACATCGAGAGTGCGGATTGCATCAGAGAAGCTAGGAGGTAAGTGAAGAACGAAGAGTGAAGAGTGAAAAATTCAAATGTTTTAGGAAGGGAATGAGCATGAAGAATTTGATCATTAATATATTGGAGGCAGCAGCTTTCCTGCTGCTGGGATTGGGCGTAAGTCTGCTTGGATAAAGCGGATTGCAAATCCCCCACATAATAAAATACGAGTATGGATTATAGAATAGCAAAGGATAAGATAGCAGGACAGGTGATGTTTCTCTTGACCATCGCCTCCATATTCCTGGTAATCATCATGGCGGTGGGACTGTTTATCAAGTCGGAGCCGATACTGAGTCAGTACAATCTGTGGGAACTCCTCACGGAGAGCAACTGGCGACCGATGGAAGGCAAGTTCGGATTTCTGCCTTTCCTCGCCGGCACCTTCTGGTGTACGGCACTCGCCATCCTCATCGCCCTCCCCATCTCCCTGCTCATGGCCATCTATCTCACGGAATACGCCCACCGCAGCATCCGGAAATACGTATATCCGCTGCTTGATATTCTTGCCGGATTGCCTTCCGTCATCTATGGCGTATGGGGGAGCCTGCTCATCGTGCCTTGGGTTTCGAAACACGTAGCTCCCCTCTTCGTGGAGTTTTCTTCGGGATATACGGTTCTGGCGGGTGGCATCGTATTGAGCGTGATGATCATCCCGCTTCTGGTAAGCCTGTTTATGGAGATATTCGATAACATATCAACAGATTTGAGAGAAGCTTCGCTCTCGCTGGGCGCCACGCAATGGCAAACCATCAAGCATGTGGTGCTGAGAAAAGCACGACCGGGAATGATTGCAGCCATCGTCTTGGCGCTAAGCCGAACACTAGGTGAAACGATAGCCGTGCTGATGGTCTGCGGCAACCTCGCCATCGTTCCGGGCAGCGTACTTGATGCCTGCTACCCGATACCGGCGCTCATCGCCAATAACTATGGTGAAATGCTCTCAGTTCCGCTTTACGACAGCGCCCTGATGTTTGCCGCCTTCCTGCTGTTTTTCGTAGTAGTAATTTTGAATCTCGGCTCGAGAATCGTGCTTTTAAAGGTAAAAGAGTAAAAAAGGTAAAAAAAGGCTTATGAAATACATCGAAGAAAGAATCGTGAAATTCCTGATGCTCCTATCGATAGGCATTGTTGCCTTCTTCGTACTGAGCGTTCTCTGGACTATCTTCAAACGAGGACTGCCTGTGCTCTCCTGGGAGATGGTGAGCCAATTGCCTAGCGGTGGCTTCTATCTGGGCGGCAAGGGCGGATTCCTCAATGCCATCGTGGGCAGCCTTTATATCGTGGGCGGCTCTACCTTGCTCGGTCTGCTTATCTCGCTGCCCGTGGTGTTCTATATGAATGTATATCTCAAGCCCAACTCAAAATTCGGATATATCGCCCGACTGGCTTATGATACCCTCTTCGGAATTCCGAGCATCGTATATGGTTCCTTTGCCTTCACGGTGATGGTATGGCTGGGCATCAGGGCATCGCTGGGCGGAGGAATTCTCGTCACCACCCTGCTCATCGTTCCGATACTCATCCGTTCGATGGACGAAGTAGCGAAGACGATTCCGCAGGAGATACTCGATTCCTCCTACAGTCTGGGAGCCACGAGGATAGAAACCATCGGGGTGGTACTGAGACAGATTGCCCCAGCCATCGCCACCGCTACCTTATTAAGTATCGGTAGAGCCATCGGCGATTGTGCCGGAGTGATGTTTACGGCAGGATTCTCCGATCATATCCCTCATGGACTGAACCAGCAGGCAGCTACCCTCCCATTGAGTGTGTTCTTCCAGCTAAGTGCGCCCCAGGAGGATGTGCAGAACAGAGCCTATGCTGCAGCCGTGGTACTCACCATCATCGTATTGATATTGAGCTTCGGAGGTCGTTTCATCATGAGTCATTTCTCAAAGAATAAAATCTAATATTTACGCACGCAGATTATAAAGAGCACGCAAATTTTTCTTCTCACTGAATATTTTTATGTCCCACAGATTATTCTTCTGCTTCAGTTTTTATGTCCCACAGATTTCACAGATTTACACAGATTTGGAGACCTATTCGGTCTTTGAAGAGATCAAAAATCTGTGTAAATCTGTGAAATCTGTGGGACATAAATTATGAAACCGGTGGGACATTAATGTGAAATCTGTGGGACCTCAAAAAGAAGGTGTGCCAAAAACGGGAATTCCGCTTCAGACACACCTTGTTTCATTTTCCATTGAATAGAACTCTATACCTTATTTCCCTCTTTTGGGAAAACCACGGTTGGCTTGAAGGTCTTTGCCTCCTCAAAGTCCATCAGGGCATAAGCGATGATGATAACGGTATCGCCCACCTGCACCTTGCGCGCTGCAGCACCATTCAGGCAGATGCAACCGCTGCCACGCTCACCCTTGATAATATAGGTCTCCAAGCGCTCGCCATTGTTGTTATCTACAATCTGAACCTTCTCGCCTGCTATCAGATTAGCAGCGTCCATCAAGTCCTCATCGATGGTGATGCTGCCCATATAATTCAGGTTAGCCTCAGTTACGGTCACACAATGGAGCTTACTCTTCAATACTTCTATCTGCATTGTTCTGTTATTACTTGATCTGTTACGGATTAAACTTAATAAAGAATATCTATAGAGGAATTTATCCCTTATACTTGATATGGTCGATGAGACGGATAGGAGTCTTGCCGCAATAAACGGTGATGCAACCTACCACGTAGGCACTATCCTCCCATGAAGAAACATCCTGCAGGCTATCGCCATCCACAATCTGGAAATACTCTACCTCCAGACCCTCTACGGCATTAATGTCGGCAACCACCTTATCATGAGTTTCCTGTACGGTATGAGTCTTGGCATACTCCACACTCTCCTTCAGAGCCTTGTAGATGTTTGGCGCAATGGCACGCTCATCAGGAGCCAGCAAAGTATTACGGCTGCTCTTAGCCAAACCATCCTCATCACGGACAATAGGACACTCTACAATCTGCACATCGCTGTTGATATACTTCACGAGCTGCTTGATGACAGCAATCTGCTGCCAATCCTTCTCACCGAAATAAGCACGGGTTGGTCGAACGATATAGAAAAGACGGCTCACCACCTGACATACACCATTGAAATGACCCGGACGCTTGGCACCCTCCATCACGGTAGAAACAGGTGGAAACTCGAAGTGGCGGGTATCCGGTGTAGGATACACCTCCTTCACCGATGGTGCAAACACATAGTCAGCACCACAAGCCTCCAAGAGCTTGCAGTCAGCATCGAGCGTACGAGGATAGCGATCCAAGTCACCCTGATCATTAAACTGTGTAGGATTCAGGAACACAGAAACCACAGTCACGCCATTTTCCTTCACACTGCGCTTAACAAGAGAGGCGTGACCCTCATGCAGCGCACCCATAGTTGGCACAAGGCCGATTTCCTTTCCCTCCTTACGACACATGAAGAGTTCGTTCTGGAGGTCAACAATCTTATTGAATACTTTCATCGTCATAATCTGTTTTCGGGTGCAAAATAACAACTTTTTTCTCAAATGAGAAAGAAAAAACCTAAAAATATGCGAATTATTGCCGAAAATAATGAATTTCGGAGAAAAAATGCCCCTATTTGAAGTTTTTTTTGTACCTTTGCACGTAATTCGTAAGAATAAAATTTAAATTTTATGGCAAAAAAAGTATTATTTATCAATCAGGAGATCGACCCATACGTAGCCGAGTCTCACATGTCAATCATGGGACGCGAACTGCCTCAGAAGATGCAGGAAGCAGGTTTTGAGATCCGCACCTTCATGCCTAAGTGGGGCACCATCAACGAGCGTCGCGGACAATTGCACGAGGTCATTCGCCTGTCTGGTATGAACCTTATCATAGATGATACAGATCATCCGCTGATCATCAAGGTTGCATCTATACCAACAACACGACAGCAGATTTATTTCATCGATAATGACGACTATTTCAAGAGCCGCCAGATGGGCACCGATGAAAACGGAAAGGAATATGCCGATAACGGAGAAAGAGCTATCTTCTTCGCACGTGGTGTATTGGAGACCGTGAAGAAGCTCCGCTGGCAGCCTGACGTAATCGTCTGCCAGGGTTGGGCTAGCGCAGTAGTACCTTTCTATGTAAAGACAGCCTACAGCGAAGAGCCTTCATTTGCAGAATCAAAGGTGATTACCGCTCTCTATACCAACGAACTCAAGGGTGAACTGGGTACCAACTTCAAACGTTGCGTTGCCTTCCGTGATGCAAAGTCTGAACTGCTTGACAGCTATCAGGACGACTTCGACTTCATTGAGCTCGGCAAACTCGCCATCGACTACAGCGACGGTGTGGTAGAAGGTGAAGAAGAAGCTAACCAGATTCTCGTTGATTATGCGAAGGAGAAGAACAAGCCTGTATTGGCTTATCCGGGAGAAGATATCCAGGAGCCATACGCAGACTTCATCAACAAGGTTTGTCCTGACGCAGAATAACATTCCAACAACAGAGACACATACATACAAGGATAATGAAAATTTTAAGACTCTTAACAGTATTAGTAATAGCAGCGCTTACTTTCGCTGCATGTGATGACACCACCGAGGGAATCGGTGGTAGCATCACTAACGATATTGACAACATCAACATCACTAGCGCAGTATTTCCTGTAGCTACAAAGTCTATGGTAGCAGATTCCGTATTGAGCCGCAACAACACGGGGCTCATCGGAAAGATGAAAGACCCGGAAACCGGCAACTATGTAAAGGGCGACTACATGACCCAGTTGGGCGTACTGCCTACTTTCTCTGTAGATACAGTTGCCATCAAGCAAGCCAACAACGACTCTATTGAAGCTTATGGTTGCTACTTGTTGATTTCATATATTGCCAACTATGGTGATACTATCGCCCCAATGAAGGTCACAGCCTACGAGATGACCAAGCCAATGGCAGAAGATCAAGAGTATTACTCTAATTATGATGCATTCAAAAACGGATGGGTAAGCGAAAGCAATCCGCATTGGAGCAGCAATTACAACTTGAGCAACACATCAGATGTAAAGAACTTCCAGATTAGTTTGAACAAGCCATATACCAAAGATAGTAAGACTTATAATAACTACGGCTCATACATTCTGCAGACATACGCAAAGCATCCAGAGTACTTCAAGACCAACTACAAGTTCCTGCACAATGTTTGTCCTGGCTTCTATATCAAGAATGTAGGTGGTACAGGTAACATGGCCAAGATCTGGAATACAGAGCTCATCTTCCAATATAAACGCCAAACCAAGACAAAAGATGGTAAAGATAGTATCATAGTAGTCTCCAACCGTTTCGATGGTACAGAAGAGGTATTGCAACTCAACAAGATTGAGAACGATACCAAGAACTTGGAGGAGTTGGCAAATCAAAATCAGCAGAACTGTACTTATCTCAAGTCACCGGCAGGTATCTTCACCGAGGTTACCCTCCCTATCGAAGATATCATGAAGGGACATGAGAAGGATACGCTCAACACAGCTACCATCTCTTTCCCACGGCTCAACAATGACAACGAAGACAACCCATACAACTTTGCTACACCAAGCACCATTCTGATGGTGCAGAAAGACAGTTTGCAGTCGTTCTTCGAAAAGAGCAAGTTGGCAGATAGCCGTACTTCTTATACCACAAGCTACAGCAGTACAGGTACTTATAAGAATGCCTATACATTCCAGAATATCGCCAACCTGGTTTCTGCCATGTATAAGAACAAGGGCAAGGGAGAAAACTGGAATAAAGTAGTACTGGTTCCTGTAAACGTTATCACAACCACACAGGGACATACTACCGTCATCTCCAAGATTAATCACGATATGTCACTCGCTTCTACCCGACTGAAAAGAGGTGTAATAACCACCGACAGCAACGGCAAGGAGACAAGCCCTATACAGATAAAGGTGATTTACAGTAAGTTTAAAGAAAAATAATAAGCATTCATAACGCAAAGTAAAAAGGAAACGAAACATGGCAGATAATTTTTTGGAGCGTCATCGCGAAGAATACGAGATACGCAAGGCTGCATGGCTCAAGAAGAAAAAGCTATTCATGAAGTCAGGCAAGAAACAGAAGCCCCAGACACAGATGCCACGTCCTGAAGACGAAGCGTTATAAACAAGAAAATATTCAGAATCCAGAGAAAGAGGGTGTATCATTAAACATTTGATTGTTTATGACACACCCTCTTACTTTCACCGGATAACCCCCAAAAGCCGCCGTATAAGTATAATAAAAGCCATTTAACACAAAATAAAGCAAAATTAATTTGGAGTTTACCCATTTTTTTTATATCTTTGCATTGTGAACTTAAAGTATTAAAGAGACAAAAACAATAAAGTAAAAATAATCAAGATATTGGTAGAAATACCGGACTATGGGTTTAGCTTTTCTGAGAACTTACATTTAAGAATACAAGATATAAACAGGATATAGATATTTGCAGGATATGAGATATTAGCAGGATACAAGATACTTGCAATATATGAGATACTTGGTTTATGTTTATAGATAAAAGAGAAATTACTCTCACTCTCTTAAAAATTTAGTTTTTAAGTTTAAACAAAAATGCTAAAGTTAGATGTTAGTAATATAAGTCCCCGTAGTGACCGTGAGGCTACTGCGGGGACGCTTTTTCAATTTATAGTATATAGAAACAAAAAGGGCAAGACCAGAGATGGCCTTGCCCAATCTATTTTTATAACTCTTTATCAATATTATGAGATTCTACCTGTAAGAGAGAACTTCAAAACAGGATAAACCTTTAAATATAAACATCAGACTACTGAACTTAATCTACTACCGTAAACTTGGCATATTTCAGCAGAAGCTGTTTGGTGCCAGAATGAACGAACTCCACCGTAGCCTTCGTATTCTCACCAGTACCTTCAATCTTCAATACCGTTCCCCGTCCAAAACGCTGATGTTCAATCTTCATTCCCTCTTGCAAACCACAAGATGAACTGCCAGCAGATGAAGCTGTAGAAGAAGAAGAAACTGATGCTGCAGAACATCCAGTACCGCGAGAAGCAGGATGAGAAGAATGCGTCTCCATATAACGCTTAGCTGCATTCAGCGCTCTAACAGACCTGAAATTGCCTTCAGAGAGAGATGAGCGTCCGGAAGTACGTGAAGTCTCAGGTTCATCATCAAAGAGAGAAGGCTTAGGATCTGCTACAAACTGCGATGCTACCGGTTTGGAATTCTGATACCTGCTACTGTATCTAGGCTGCTCAGCATCCTCCCACGGTCTGCGAGGACGTTGCGCTCTCGCCCACTCCGGCTGGTCAGACATCGAATCAGCTCTGGAGCCAAACATCGAACCAGACCTTGAACCAAGCCTTGATTCAGACATAGAGCCAAACAAGCTTCCACCAGCCTCATCCAGGCAATCAATCAACTTGCCGTCAATCTCATCGATAAACCGACTCGGATTATCAAACTCCATCTTGCCATATCGCCAGCGGTTCTTGGCGTTCGTCAGGATACAATGTTTCTCAGCTCGCGTAATGGCTACGTAAAGCAATCTCCGTTCCTCCTCCAGTTCTCTGAGCGAAGCAGCTGAAAGCGGACTTGGGAAGATATTCTCTTCCAAACCAACCACGAAGACCGTAGGAAACTCCAGACCCTTGGCAGCATGCACCGTCATCAGAGAAACACGAGGTTCATCCTTATCACCATCGCTGTCAGCATCGGTAAGCAGCGCCACATCCTGCAGATAATCCTGCAGGAAGAGTTCATCAAACCTACCCTCTTCACGGCGTTCCTCCACAAAAGCCGACATACCGCTCAAGAATTCCTCCAGGTTCTCCTGACGTGCCAGATCATCGGCATCCTTGCCCGACATGATATCCTGACTGATACCGCTCTCCTTGATGATGGCATCACCCAATTCATAGACATCTGTAGTTTGAGCCCGTTCGATAAACGAAGAAATCAGCAATCTGAAGGTTTCCAGTTTGTTTATCGTACCCTTGTTTACCGCCAGTCCATACCGCTCAGGGGCACCGATTACCTCCCAGAAACTCACCTGGTTCTGATGGGCACAGTCAGCAATCTTCAGCACCGTAGTAGCCCCTATTCCACGAGCCGGATAGTTGATGATACGCTTGATAGCCTCTTCATCATCCGGATTTGCCACCAGACGGAAATAAGCAATAATATCCTTAATTTCCTTGCGCTGGTAGAAACTCAGTCCGCCATAAATGCGATAAGGAATACCCTGCTTTCTGAACTCCTCCTCGAAGCTGCGGCTCTGGGCATTGGTACGGTAGAGAATGGCAAAATCACTATACTGGCAGCCATCCTCGCGCCGGATACGCTTCACGTCCTTCGCCACAATCGCCGCCTCTTCCTTGTCGCTGTAAGCAGGCTTATACTGAATCTTCTCACCCTTCGCATTCTCGCTGAACACATCCTTAGGAATCTGGTTGCGGTTATGCTTGATCAGACTGTTAGCCGCCTCAACGATGGTCTGGGTAGAGCGGTAGTTCTGCTCCAGTTTGAAGAGACGCGTTCCCTGAAACTGGCGCTGATAGTTGAGAATATTATCGATATTGGCACCACGGAAACTATAGATACTCTGCGAGTCATCACCCACGGCACAAACACGCTGCTTCTCCTGACAGAGTTGCATGACGATAGACATCTGAACGTGATTGGTATCCTGATACTCATCCACCAGGACATAATCGAAGCGGGCGGCATATTTGTGGCGAATATCCTCATGTTCCCTGAAGAGCTGATAGGTAAGCGTCAGCAAATCATCGAAATCCATGGCATTGGCCTGCTTGCAGCGCTGCACGTAAGCCACGAAAATCTTACCAACCTCAGGCATCTGCGCACGCTTGTTCTGCTCGAAGATAGCCGCATCGCTCTCATAAGCCGCAGCACTCATCAGGTTGTTCTTCGCCATCGAAATCTTGGCATGAACGGCAGCAGGCTTATACTTCTTATCATCCAGCCCCATCTCCTTCACTATCGCCTTGATCAGCGAGCGCGAGTCACTTTCGTCATAAATGGTAAAGTTGTTGTTGAAGCCGATATGCTCAGCCTCCGATCTCAGGATTCGGGAGAAGATACTGTGGAAGGTACCCATATAGAGATGCTGGGCGAGATCATTTCCCACCAGTTTTCCGATACGTTCCTGCATCTCTCTTGCCGCCTTGTTAGTAAAGGTGAGCGCCATGATGCTCCAGGGTTTCATGCCCTGGCTCAGGAGATAAGCTATCTTATAAGTAAGCACACGCGTCTTACCCGAACCTGCACCGGCTATCACCAGCGAAGGTCCGTCAATATATTCTACCGCAGCACGCTGCGCTTCGTTCAAGTCGTTCAGTAAATCCATTAATCAATATTTAGCCGGAAAAAAAATCAATAATAACTAATTACTAATCACTACTCACTCATTACTTCCCCCTATATCCTCCCACAGCTGTGCCCGGGTCGAAGTCTTCGCCCTCACGAGGGAAGGTAGGGATAAATCTCATCTGATGTTCTATCTGGCGCTGGCGCTTCTTCATATAAGCGCTAGGATGCAGCGAACTGAATTTGCGCGGATTAGGAAGTGTGGCTGCTATCAGCGCACACTCGCCACGAAACAGATCTTTCGCTTTCTTGTCGAAATGATATTCTGCAACCGCAT
>NZ_CDRSSE010000058.1:0-21265 GCF_977051555.1 Segatella sp. | reverse complement strand
TTTTGCTTGTCTTCTTTTCGCAACACTAAGGTAAGTGAAAATTCTGACATGGCAAAATCCTGGGCAACTTTTTGTTGCTCAGGCACTTATAAATAATGTTAAACTATAGTGTTGCGGAATTAAGGAATGCCTCAAAATGGGGCTATTCGCTCTTTGAATTATCGTGTACGATTCAAAGGTTCATGTACCGTCTCCTCCGGTCACTGCATTCGACTCCTTCAGCCACTGCATTCGACTCCTTCAGCTATCGCATTCGACTCCTCCAGCCACTGCATTCGACTCCTTTGGTCACCGCATTCGACTCCTTCGGTCACCGCATTCGACTCTTTCTGCTAACTCAGCCGTCTCCTTCACCTAATGCAGTCGACTCATTCAGCTAACTCAGCCGTCTCCTTCAGCCACCGTAGCCGTATGTGTCAATTCAATGAAGTAGATGAACTCGTGAAATGAAGTGGATGAACTCGCGAAATGAAGTACATGAAGTCGTTAAATGAAGTGGATGAACTCGCATAATGAAGTTCATGATTTATTCTACCTTTCAACTCTCCAAGCTTCTTTTATCCTCGGAGAAGTTTACTCGTACTTTTCCCAATTCTTCTTCCATCATCAGTAAAGTTTTTAGCGAAATCGGGCTATTTTTCTTTATTTAACTCCGAAATCGAGTGGAATATCAGAGAAAATCTTTAAATTTGCATTTAAATACAATATTTTGTAAAGAATGGAAGATAGAGAACTGTTACTGAAAAGTGACCCAGAGTTTGACCGCCTCGCCTTTACGGTGTTGGCTATCGAGGCTTCGGCACAAAAAATGGGTATATCGCCGTCTGAAATGAGAAAGCGATTGGATAAGGTGGGGCTAATCAAGAGTCTCATCCAAGATTGCTATGATACTCTACATACCGAGAGTCGGGAAGCTGTAGCAAATGATGTGGTCGAAGCTCTTAAAAATTGGGAAAGATAAAGAATAATGGAAAAGCAATTCAAATCATACGAAAGGATATAATTATGTTGGATTTCTTATTATGGAATAAAATCGCTCGTATCATAAAGCAGTTAGCCGATACGTTACATATATCAACCGACAGAGCATTACAGATATTCTATGACTCTGATGTTTGCCGTATGCTGCATGACCAAGAACTTGGCTTGCATCTGATGAGTGATACATATATTGTAAATGACTTGATAGAAGAGCTAAGGAATAAGCAATAGCGTAACAATGGAAGCAAATAATAATAAGATAACTTGCCCGAAATGCAACTCGCAGAATGTGCAATCTGAAGGGATGATTCATCTCTGTATGGATTGTGGATATAAATGGGAGGATGAAGTGCAGACGGATTTGGGCGAAATGATTATTTACCAATCTGATGAAGGTGTAAGACTTGACGTGAGATTGGAGAATAAAACCGTGTGGTTGAATATTGAGCAAATTGCGCAATTATTCAATAAAGGTCGTGCTACGATTAGTGAGCATATTTCCAATATTTTCAAAGAAGGAGAATTGGATGAAAAAGTGGTTTGTCGGAAATTCCGACAGACCACTCAACATGGTGCTTTAGAGGGGAAAACGCAGAGTAAAGAGGTAAAATACTACAATCTTGATGTTATTATCTCTGTGGGGTATCGTGTAAAATCTATTCAAGGTACACGCTTCCGCCAGTGGGCTACAGAGCGACTCCATGAATATATTGTGAAGGGATTTACAATGGATGATGAGCGACTCAAAAATATGGGTGGCGGCAGTTACTGGAAAGAACTGCTAGACCGCATTCGTGATATTCGCTCTTCAGAGAAAGTGCTTTATCGTCAGGTTCTCGATATCTATGCTACAAGTGTTGACTATGATCCACGGACTGATGCCTCGAAGCTATTCTTCAAGATAGTGCAGAACAAATTGCATTATGCCGCCCATGGACATACTGCTGCTGCTGAGGTCATCTATGAACGAGCTGATGCCGAACAGCCATTTATGGGTTTGAAAACTTTTGAAGGGGAATTACCTGCCATCAAGGATATAAAGATAGCCAAAAATTATCTGGATGAAAACGAACTGAAGATTCTCAACAATCTTGTTTCCGGATATTTCGATTTTGCAGAAATCATGGCTCTGGAACATCGTCCTGTCTATATGATGGACTACGTGAAACAGCTCGATACCATCCTGCAATCTACAGGACGTCCATTGCTGAAAGGTTCTGGTAGCATCAGCCATCAGGAGGCGATGGATAAGGCTTTGGCTGAATACAGAAAGTATCAGGTTAAAACCTTGACCCAAGTAGAGGAAGATTATCTGGATTCTATCAATGCTTTGGGTAAGATTGCAAAAAGAAAGAGAAGATAGAATGGGGAACAATAGTGGTGATGAAGTATGATTATTATACGGAAATGTTTTGCTGTTTTTATTACCACATTTATCACGCTTTGTGTAACTGATTGATTATAAGTAAATAACGCGTGGTAATAAGCGTTTTTTCTATTGCCACTTAATACCACGCGTTACCACGCCTTTTTTATGAGAAAAAGAGAGAAAAAGGGAGTTGGTTATTTCCTAACTACCAGATACTCAGTGCCGAATCTCGTTTTCTTGCTCTGCAATCCTTCAATATTCTGGAGTTCTCTGCCCAATCTCTGTATGCTCGAAACCTGGAGGGAGGAGCCGAATTTCTGCTTTAAAATGTCGAAAATGGCGGCTGTTGTGAGATATTCTCCCTCTTTCAGGTCGTTTGTTGGCTCGAAAACCTCCAAAAAACATTGCTTGATAGGCGAAATCTGCTCAAACTGCTTGTTGCTCTGCATGATGATGGCGGTTTCCTTGGCATCGAAATAGGATTTTTCGCCATGCTCCAGAGCTTGCATCGCCTGCGCATAAAGCTGCTCATAGTTCAGTCTGCCACTCACATCTATCGGGCCCGTCAGCTCTACACCCAGGAATCGGCGGTTGCCGGATGGGTCGGCGAGGATGTCGGTCATGTTGCTCGTGGCGATGAAGGAGGCGAGACGGGGGAACTCCTCGACATGACTGCCATACGGTGGCTTGATTTTCACCGTTGGCAACTGCAGCAGATTCTTCAGGAATCCCTGCTGAACCTGTGGCGAAATCTGATTGAACTCATCGAGATTGATAAGCAGAAATTGTGACATCGCCTGCAGAACCTGACGCTTTTCTGACAGAATCATGTTGTCGGTGAAGCCCCACGATAATTCGGTAGGAATGAGACGACGGCAGAAGGTGCTCTTGTTGTAACCCTGCTTGGAAATGAGCAGCGGCATGGTGCTGTTGCCATATTGACGGCGATACATGCCGCGCCACTGGTCTACCATTCCCAGGAACCAGGTGTAAAACCAGTCTTCCCAATAAGGATTGTTGGTGGGTACGGTTCGTGCCAGGGCACGGATGCGGTCCTTGCCGTCCCATTTTCCCAGACAGTCATAGAGATAAGACTCTATCGGACTATAGTTTCTGATGCGGTCGGACTCTAGAAAATTCCTTACGTCCTTGATGCTCACGTGGATGTCTGCTATCTGAACATCCAGCGTCATGCTTTTCTGCACACGGGCATCCACCGGTCTGAAATCGCCAACCCACGAATTGTTCGGTCGGTATTCGGTATATTTCATCACGGTGTTGTAGCGGAACTGGTACCGGCTCTCCAGGTATCTGATCATCTGCAGAATGTCGGCACGGCCCTTTCTGCCTGAGGCTGATTTCTCCGTCTTCCTGTCTTTGGAATGGGTATCGTAAGCGGTGCCCACTATCTGGCGGAGTTTCTCTTCTGTCACATGTCCCCAGTTGTTTCGGCGGATGTGGATGAAAGCTTCTTCTTCGCTGAGGCCCATGGTGCAGAGTTTGGTGGCGATGGCTGAGAAACCGGCAAGGTATCGGTCTTCATCGTTCTGCCATGAAATGTTGGCTTTTTTCATCTCTTCCTTCGTCTCTTCTGCTGCCTTGCGGTAGAGAAATTCATAATCATCGTATGTCTTCAAATCGTCTACATCCTTAGGGGCTGAGGCAACCTTCTTCATATTTTGGGAGATGCGCATCGCCACTGCCTTGCTGTTATAATAAGGTGAAGCATCCAGCGTGAGCATGAAGTTGGATGCCAATGATGGCTTTTCGGGTTTGATGGCTGCCTGCACCTGCGACTGGTAGAGCGTCTTCACCTGTTCGTAGGCTGACTGGTAGAGTAATTCGGCATCGGCTTCTTTTGTTGGGATTTTTCCTTCTTCGTTGCAGATGCTTACGAGCACGATGAGGCTTCTGCCGTCGGCTCCTTCGAAGGCGGCGAAGGTCATCGGCAGCAGACTGGCCGTCTTCTTGACAGCATCTTTTTCCTGGTCTGACATGAGGTTGATGAAGTGGAGCATCACCAGCCCGTTTGATTTCTGAAAGACGAGATTGCCGCTTTCATCCTTGCTGAATTCTGCGGCAGGATAAACGTGCTGCCATTCCTTGATGCCTTTGTAGTACTGGTAGTCGGCCTCCATGAGCGGCACACTCATTCTGAAATTGGTGACACTCAGCTTGGCATCATCTTTAGCGATGCGCTCCAGAAACCGTTCTACGGTTTTCGAACTGACCATCAGTTTGTTCTGCTTGTTGGTTCTTGTAATAGTAAACTTCATAATTCTGCTAATTTATTGATAGGGTGATACTTAGGATTATTAATGGTTTTGCCCAACTTTGCCAAAAGCGTTGGGCAAATGTACCCGACTACGCCGGTCATTCGTACCCGTCGTGTCGGTCATCCGTACCCAACGTGTTGGTTATCCGTACCCGTGTACATGGGTTCGGATACTCATGTACACGGGTACGAGTGACCATGTACGTGAGTTAAAATCTTTATCGACGTGCGGTTAATAGTTAACCTCCTCTGCATACCGGTCGAACCTCATGTTGGTGTATCCATGTTGCTGGCACCATTTCAGCACGTACTGCTGCTGTTCGGGCACGAGTCCTGTCTGTCCTAATTTATAGCGATAGTATGAAGTCTTGCTTCCGAAGTAGAAAGTCATGTGTACTCTGAAACTGGCTTCGTCTTTACGCTTCAGTTCTTCAAGAATATTCATAAAGCCGTATGCCATTTTCATCATCTGCAGCTGCAGGAAATGTTCGCACTTGTTGTCATGGTAGGCATCGGGATAGATAGCGTAGCCTTTGGTCTGTTCCGGTTTCTTGTAGGTTACGGACAGATAGTGTGCACATTCCTGAGCCAGTGGGCATTGCTGGTTAAAGCAATAGTCCCATGAGTTGTAAGCACTTTCTTTGTTGAAGTAGAGTCTGACTAAATCTGCTTGTGTCATTGGTCTTTGGGATTAAAATTGTATAAAAAGTGGTTTCACAGGAGTCGTAAGCTTCTAGGTGGAATCGGCAGGAATTTTTCCTGTTGGTTGCAAAAATACAAAAAATGTTCGAAACTGCAAGCCATTTTCTCCACTTTTTTAATGTTTTTCTCCGCAAAAAATAAGCTTTCCTCTGCTTTTTCGCTGAAAATCCCCCGTTTTTCGCCCGAGTGTGGCAATAGGTGGCAATAAGTGACAATAAAAAATGCCCTTATTGTCACACTTAAATGATTAAAAACCAATTGGTTAACTTGAAGTGTGGTAATAGTGACATTAGTTTGAGGAAAACTTTTTCCTGTAATATAATGAAGAAAGATGTACTTTCCTTTTATCCCTTATACTTATTTTCATTCGCAAAAGACAAAAAAGTATAAATAGTGAATCATATAAATGGTCAAGTGAAATATTATCATTATCTTTGTAGTTGAATCAATAGGCTTCTGGCAGAACCATAGACCAAATGTCAATTCGAGGCTGTTACGGAGTTGGAAAAAGATAGTGTGGATTTTAGACCGATAAAAATGAATGAAATTAGTAAACGTGAAGATTCTTTGTTTGAGCATGTATCAAAGCTGATAGATGAGGCTAGGAAACATGTAAAGACAACCATTGATACCACAATGGTTTACACCTATTATGGAGTCGGCAAATACATTGTTGAGGATGAGCAACAAGGGTATGCTAGGGCAAAATATGGGAAAACTGTGCTAAGAAACTTGTCGGAAAAATTAACTAAAAGATATGGCAAAGGTTGGTCTGTTGAAACTCTTACTGCAGCCCGAAAATTCTACCAGATATACAGCGAAGGAAAAATCGCAAACACTGTTTACGAAATTCAAGAGAATTCTGATATACACTTCACTCTTTCCTGGTCTCATTATCTCATACTCATGCGTATTGCTAATCAAAATGAGCGTAATTTTTATGAGATTGAATGCTACAAGCAGAATTGGAGTGTCCGACAATTACAGCGGCAGTACAACTCCAGCCTCTATGAGCGATTGGCACTGAGTCGTAATAAGGATGAAGTGATGAGGTTGGCGCAAGAAGGACAAACGATAGAAAAGGCAAGTGATGTGATAAAAAGTCCACTCACATTAGAGTTTTTGGGATTAAAGGCTGAAGCCGTTTATTCTGAGTCAAAACTCGAAAGTGCAATCATCAGTAAAATTCAAGATTTCTTGCTGGAGCTGGGAAAAGGATTTCTCTTTGAGGCCCGACAGAAGCGATTCACTTTTGATGAACAGAATTTCTATGTTGACTTGGTTCTATACAATCGTCTCCTGCAATGTTATTGCCTTATCGACCTAAAAATCGATAAGCTGACGCACCAGGATCTTGGACAGATGCAGATGTATGTCAACTACTTTGATAGATTTGTAAAGCAGGATTTCGAAAAACCTACTATCGGCATTCTCCTTTGCAAAGAAAAGAATGACGCACTTGTAGAACTGACATTGCCAAAGGATGCCAATATCTATGCATCGGCTTATCAGCTCTATCTGCCAGATAAGGCTTTACTTCAAGCAAAGGTGAAGGAGTGGATTGCTGAGTTTGAAGAAAATGAGGAATTAATGAAACATGAAAGTAACGAATAGTATGATGCAATACAAGAATATCATATTCGATTTAGGCAATGTCTTGGTGAAGCTCAATCCGGAAGGATGCATCGGGGCTTTCAAGGCGATAGGAATGGGGGAACTGGCGAATCCGAATCCCCAGAGTGAGGGGATGAAGCTGATGAGCAAACTGGGGGTGGGAATGATTACCACCGAAGCATTCTGCGATGCAGCCCGTGAGTTGACTGGAGCTGATGTGACGAATGAAGAAATCATCGATGCTGCCAACAAGATGCTGGTGGTGATTCCTGATGAGAAAAAGGAGCGACTCCTGCAGTTGAAGAAGGCTGGTTACCGCATCTTCCTCTTGAGCAATACCATTGATATACATTGGGATTATTGCGTGGAGCATCTTTTCCCTTATCAGAACCATGGGGTAGAAGATTATTTCGAGCACTGTTTCCTCTCTCAGCGAATGCATCTGGCAAAACCTGATGCCCGCATCTATGAGGAGGTAGTCAAGCAGGCGAACATCCATCCCGATGAAACCCTCTTCATCGATGATTTGAAGGAAAACTGTGAGGCTGCCGAGAAACTGGGCATCCATACCTTCCAGAACGTGAAGTTCGATGATTGGCTTGCATTTCGATTCTGATAATAAGGGTTTGTGAAAGGTTGGTATATAATAGTGACAAGATAAAGTGAATTATGAACAAGGACGAAAAGAATCCACATTTTGCCAGTTCTCAAGATGTGCATATTGATGAAAGTTATTTTTCATGGTTGGAAGAACTGAAAGGTAGATATCAAAAAGCGCAGATAAAGGCTGCTGTCAAGGTCAATTCAGAACAGTTGTTGTTTTATTGGCAACTGGGACGTGACCTTGTGATTCGGCGTGCCGAAGAGCAGTGGGGTACTGGTGTTGTTGAACAGGTGAGTCTTGATTTGAAAGCAGCTTTTCCTAAGGCGAAAGGTTTCAGTACTACTAACCTTTGGAATATGAAAAAGTGGTATGTCTTTTATTCGTCATACATGGGTGATGAAAAACTCCAACAAGTTGTTGGAGAATTACAAAGTGTTGATAATGAGACAAATGTAAAACTTCAACAAGTTGGCGCAGGTCTTCAAGAGCAGATTGAAAGTACAGGGGATGAACTTGCTTTTCCGCTTTTATTCTCTTATGTACCTTGGGGGCATCATATCCTGATTATCACCAAATGCAAGGATATTGACGAAGCTTTATTCTATATTCGGCAGACAATTAATGAAGGGTGGAGTCGCAATACACTTGACAACTGCCTGCGAGCCGATTTATTTCATACACAAGGTGGGGCCATCTCCAATTTTACAGATTATCTTACTCCTGTACAAAGCAGATTGGCGCAGGAAGTAACCAAAGATACATACGATTTTGGCTTCCTTGAACTTCCCAAGCAATATGATGAAGAAGACTTGGAGGATGAGTTGGAAAAGAACATCACTCGTTTTTTGTTGGAATTAGGTACTGGTTTTGCATTTGTTGGTCGCCAAAAGGAAATCATTGTTGCCGGAAAGTCTCGTCGTATAGATATGTTGTTTTACCACATAAAATTGCGTTCGTATGTGGTCTGCGAGCTAAAGGCGAAACCATTTGAGCCTGAGTTTGCCGGAAAGTTGAACTTTTATGTAAATGCTGTAGACGAACTTTTGAAGGCAGATGATGATAATCCAACTATTGGGTTACTTATCTGTAAAGATAAAAATCAAACAGAAGTGAAGTGGGCATTCAAGGGAATCTCTACTCCTATAGGGGTGGCTTCTTATGATAATGTTCGTATCAAGCAGATAAGGGAAGCATTACCATCAGAAGAGGATTTAAGCCGACAGATTCAACTGTTTGAAAATGCAAGAAAAATGAATCGGTCTGAAGAAAAGCTGTGAGGCAGCCGAGAAACTGGGCATCCATACCTTCCAGAACGTGAAGTTCGATGATTGGCTTGCACTTCGATTCTGACGGAAAGGTCAGAATCGAAGCTTTTATTTGTTAAATAAATTTGTGTTAATTTGCATTTTTTCTGATGAATAATCGCAAGAACTCCACACTTTTTCTAACGAATAATCGACAAATTCCCACACTTTTTCTGACGAATAACTAAGGAAAAGGCTGATTTATTCTCTTTTTCCAATAAATTGTTATACCTTTGTCGACTCATAATAACTAACATAACATTATCAAAATGAATTTTTACAAGACATTAGGATTGAAAAACAGCCGTATTGATGTGGCTGATGCCTTGCGAGGATTAGCAGTGGCAGGTATTATTCTCTATCATTCCGTGGAGCATTTCAATATGTATGATGGAAGCATAGAGCATGCTTATACGCTGGGTTGTGACGATTGGATGGCAGATGTGCTGGCTTTGCTGCTGTCGGGTAAGATGTATGGCATCTTTGCCCTGCTCTTCGGATTGAGCTTCTTCATCATGAACGACAACCAGCAGCAGCGGGGAAATTGCTTTTCGGGTAGATTCGCCTGGCGAATGTTCCTGCTGGCAATGCTCGGTATCGTGAATACCGCCTTCTTCGATGGCGACATCCTCTTCTCCTATGCCATCTATGGTCTGGTTCTCATCCCATTGAGCTATCTTCCTACCAAATGGCTCTGGTGGGTGGTTGCCTTCCTCTTTATCCAACCGATAGAAATCTATTCCCTCATTACCGGATGGCAGGTAGATGCATCGTCGTTGAGTGAGGTGTATGGAAATATGTATCATGGTCATCAGCACGGCAGTTTCCTGGAGAATGCCTACGGTAACCTGCGATACGGACAGGTGGCTACCTATTACTGGTGTATGATGAAGGGAAGACATACGCAGACCATCTGCCTCTTCATACTCGGAATGCTGGTGGGCAGAATGCGATGGTTCTACAATGAGAACAACAACCTGGCTTTGTGGAAGAAGGTGCTGGCAGTTTCTATCCTGGTATTGATTGTGGGAGGCATCGCTGATGTGCGCCACATGGAAACATGGAACAATTGGCTTTATCCTATCTACAACTTCTTCATCCTCTCGTTTGTAGTATCCGGATTCGTACTTTTGTGGTATGGAAAGGAATGGTTCAGAAAGGGCTTGTCGTTCCTGCGCCAGTTTGGTAAGATGAGTCTGACCAACTATTTCCTCCAATCTATCATCGGTTGTGGATTGTTTGCCTATTATGGCTTCAATCTCCAGATGAAGCTCGGCATCACCTATGCCTTCTTTGTGGGTATCGCCATGGTGGTAGTACAATGTCTCTTCTCCAACCTCTGGCTCAAGTATCACTCCCATGGTCCTTTCGAGGGAATATGGAAGAAGCTGACCTGGATTAAGTTCTAAATCTTAAAGATGATAAAATAGAAAAAGGTGTGTCATAAGTTCTTGACACACCTTTTTCTATTTCTTATTTATCCTTTCTGAATATCTTATCAACGACAACGGCGATGGCACCATCGCCAGTTACATTGCAGGCGGTACCGAAACAGTCCATCGCAATATAGAGGGCTATCATAAGCGCCTGCATATCGGCAATGACACCGGATACGATTTCCTTGAATTCCTGAAATATGTTCTTCATGGTGCGGCTTTTTAGAATCTGTCATGCTTACTGTAAAACTTTCATGATGTTCGAAGGTGGGCGCTGCGACATGAGCTCCTGCTTCATGTAATCCATGTAGGGCGCTACATGCTGATAATAATGGTAATAACCCGGACAGAGATAGTTGAGACCTGAATCGCCATACTTATCTTTCATGAAGCGGTTCTTGGGGCATTCACCATGACAGGCAAACTCCATGTCACACTCCCTGCATTGGCGGGGAAGAGAACAGTGCTTCAGACGGCTGAACTCCTGCTGTTGCTTACCATAAAGCATGTCGATGAGCGAATGGTCATGGATGTTGCCCAACTTATACTCCGGAAAAACGAAGTGGTCGCAGGAATAAACATCGCCATTGTGCTCCATCACTCCCGCATGACCGCATTCCTTGGAATAAGCACAGATGCCGGGAGAAACACCCATCCAGTTTGCCAGCGTGCAGTCGAAAATCTCAACGAAGATTTTGCCCACATCCTTCCGTACCCACTCATCGAAAATCGCACAGAGAAAGTTGCCCCACTGCTCCGGCGTAACTGATGCCTCGCTCAGCGGGATCTCATCCTTATCGGCAAGACTTGCCAGGGTACGTCCATCCTCATGTCGGGTCAGCCGCTCAACGATAGGCGTGAACTGCAAGAACTGGCAGCCGTTTTCCTTGAAGAAACGGTAGAACTCTAGCGGATGATTGGCATTATAGGCATTCACCACCGCCATCGCATTCCATTCTACCCCGTGTTTCTTCAGCAGTTTGATGCCTTGCATCACCTTCTTCCACGATGGTTTTCCCGCAGCCGTTAGCCGGTAATGGTCATGATCAGGCTGCGGACCATCGATAGAGATGCCTACCAGCCAATGGTTCTGGGCGAAAAACTCGCACCATTCATCGGTCAGCAACGTGCCGTTGGTCTGAATTACGTTGTCGATACGCCTGCCTCCAGCATACTTTTGCTGTAGGGATAAAGCCTTGCGGTAGAAGTCGATGGAGCGCAGCAGAGGCTCGCCACCATGCCAGGTGAAGAGCACCTGGTTCATGGTTTGCGCCTCAATATATTCTCGGGTAAACTGTTCCAGCATCTCATCGCTCATCAGATGTCGCTGAGCAGTGGGATAGAGCTTGTTCTTCTCCAGATAATAACAGTATTTGCATGCCAGGTTGCAATGGGCACCCGCAGGTTTCAGCATTACATAGAGTGGCTTGGCAAAGGGATTAGCTATGTTGTCGTTCATCATTTTTCTTCTAGAATCTAGTTGTTGTCTCTCTGTAACCGGGAGAGGAAATCAGAACTTTGGCAGCGTAATCTCGAAATCCTTGCTGTCTCGGTGCTCTTTCTTGATGGCAGCCAGGAGGTCGGCAAGAATCTCCGGATGTTCTGCCGCCACATTATGGTCTTCGTGGATATCGGTAGCCAGATTGTAGAGCCGTGGCTCGCCTTTTATTACCACCAGTTTCCAGTCGCCCTTTCTTACACCAATTTGGTCGGTTTCATGAAATTCCCAGTACAGATAATCGTGATGTTTCTGCTCTGCATCCTTGCCCAAAAGGGTAGGAGCGATGGAGATTCCGTCGAAACCATCACCAGCCAGCTTTCTGTTGGTATAACGCTTGGCAAAGTTTCTGATGCCTGCCAAATCGCAGAAAGTAGGCAGCAGGTCGTAAAAGGCAAACTGGGTATCGTTCACCGCTCCTGCCTTGATATGCTCCGGCCACCAGGCGATGAACGGTATGCGGATGCCGCCCTCGTAGCACTGGCGTTTCAGACCTTTCAACTTACCGTCGCGACCGAAGAACTCCGGGTCGGCACCACCTTCTTCATGCGGTCCGTTATCTGAAGTAAAGATGACGATGGTATTCCTGTCGATTCCCTTCTCCTTCAGTTTGGCGAAGATTTCGCCCACATATTGGTCCAGTCGGGTAATCATTCCGGCAAACTGTGCGTGGGTATGAACCGCAGCGTTGTATCTCGAATCTTCCCATCCGCCCCAGGTTTTATCGGTAAAGAACTGTCTCTGGTAATTCTCCAGTATGGAGTCTTCCGGCTGGGCAAGTTCGGCATGCGGCAGGGTATAGGTAAGGAATCCTACGAAAGGATGTTCCTTGTCTTGACTGTCAATCCATTCCAGTGCCTTGTCGTGGATGATGCGGGCCGAATACTGCTTGCGCTTGAAATAATCCTTGCCGAACATCGGATGCTGGATGTTCTCTTCCATCACCTCTCTTACCACCGCTGTATCTCCCATTGCACGACTGTAGCGGTTCAGAAAGTTAGGATAATAAAGATGAGCCTGAAACTGGCAGATATAGCCATAGAATTCGTCCACGCCACGCTTGTCGGGAGTAGAAGCTGAACCTTCATATCCGCCAGCCCATTTCCCGAATACACCGGTTCTGTATCCTTTGTCCTTCATGATTTCGGGCAGAATCTTATGCTGCGGGTCGTAAGGTTCCTGTCCTACGACAGAATACTCCTCGTTGTTGCCATATTTTACCATTGGCACACCTCTCCAGTATTCCTTGTTTCCACGTACATGTGTATGTCCCGTATGCTGACCCGTCATGAGGGTAGCTCTCGACGGAGCCGAGACGGGAGAACCGGCATAAGCCTGGGTGAATCTCATCCCCTCCTGTGCCATCCGGTCTATATTAGGCGTGTGGATGTAAGGTTGGCCGTAGCAAGCCAGGTCGCCATATCCCATGTCATCACACAGGATGAAGAGGATGTTGGGTGGGTTTTGGGCGAAGAGAGATAGCGGCAAGGCTTGTAGGGCAGCCATCGCCAGCAAAGATCGGTTGAAAGGTTGATAATTATTAGCCATAATGTTTTGTATTAAGTTATATCTTGCAAAGGTACGCTGAATATTCGTAATTACCAAAAATTTCGGGATATTTCTTAAGAATATTTCTCTTATTCTTCATAAAGCAACAGTGCCCTTCCTGTTTCACAATAGAAAGGGCACACAACCTAGTCTATTCTCGTACATGATGTGTTGATATAACATAGAATAGTTGATTTTTTATGATAAAACTATAAGTTGTCTTTTTCTATTTCCTTGAAGTACTTGTATGTGCTGACCTTCAACTCGTCAGTAGCCATTTCGTCGCAGACGATGATGCCATGCTGGTGAAGCTGCAGAGCACTGATGGTTCATGCCTGGGTAACAGGTCCCTCAATGGCAGCCTGGAGCGCACGTGACTTGTTATGACCATTGCAGAGAATCATTACCTCTCTGGCAAGCCTACATATTCGTCCATGTTGAAGGTGAGGACGTGCTTGAAAGAGATTTCGCCAGCCTTCACAGCCTTTACGATTTCTGCATACATGCCCATAGGTGAAGAACCGGTAGGCAAACCTAATACGAATGGCTCTTCTGAACTTGAAAACCCAGAAAAGAGGGGTACCTTGTTTTGGTACCCCCTTCTAGAATTTGATAACGTTTATTAAAATGTGAAATCAAAAATGAAATTAAACCGAATCGTGTTATAAAATCATTCTCCTCCCCATTCTTTATGTTGCTTTAAGTTGAGATCGGTATCAATCTCATTTTGTGGGATTGGCCACACATCATCTTGAGACCCTCTGTAAGAACGGGAATAATCTCCCATACCGTATGTTTCATATTCTTTATTCATACGTTCGATAGCATCCTTCCATTCGCCCCAGCGGTAGAGATCTGCAAAGCGAAGATCCTCAAAAGCAAGCTCGACGCGACGTTCGTGACGAACAATCTGTCGAAGTTGTTCTGTTGACAAACCATTACCCTCAACAGCCTCAACCTTTGGCATATGAACACGTTCACGTACTTCATTGATATACTTGGTAATCTGCTCTTGGCTATATCCACCTTTCTCAATCATAGCTTCAGAAAGAGAAAGGAGAACTTCTGCATAGCGGATTACATAGTAATCAAGACTACCATCATACTCATTTGCCATATTCTCAGGTACGAACCATTTCATAATGGCAACTTGAGAAACAGAAGGAATTTTCTTGCCACCTTCTTTAGGATAATTATATACATCGTTGAGCCACTTCATACCAGGAACAAAGAGAGTTCCCTTCAACCTAGGATCACGATTCTCATAACGTGCAAAATCAGGATTTTCCTTATCGTATGCTGCTTTGCCAGTCTTACCCTTGAACAAAGGTGATTTATCTATAGGCAGACCATCAATGCAATAATAATCATCACAGAGATTTCGAGTAGCCTCAACTGCATTCATCGGACCACCCCAGCTGATACTGAAGGTCTGACCCTCGTTCTTTCCAGGTCCTGCATAATGAATACCCAAGATTACTTCATCGCATTCCTCATTCTTTTCTGTGAAGAGCTCAGAGAAATTCTTATATCCATCAGAACCATCACCAGAGGTGAACAAGCTGTATTTACCTATTACATGGTTGTATGCCTCAATAGCTTCATCGTAGTGCTTGGTAAAGAGAGCTAAACGCCCCATGATAGCGTATGCTGCTTCTTGTGTAAGTCGACCTTTACCTGCTTTTCCCTTAACAGGGATATTAGGAATATTTTTCTTGAGGTCTGCTAAAACTTTGGTGGCAATTTCTTCTTTTGTATTTCGGGCAGGTTGGCATTCAGCCAATGTCAATGGCTTTTCGAGATAAGGTACATCGCGGAATACTGAAACCAAGTTACAATATCCGAGAGCACGCAAAGCTATAGCTTCACCCTTAAAAGCAGCCTTCTTGTCGTCGCTCATACTGATTTCATCAACATTCTCGAGCAATGCGTTGCAGCGCTTGATAAGCTCATAGTTCGCATTCCAATACTTAGAGAAACACTGATCGTTAGCTGTTGATGTTCCCTGTGCAATAGAGGAACCGAGCATCCAGTTACCCCAAGAGTGTCCACCATTGTCTGTACAAGTTTCACGGGTGAGAAAACCAAATTTCCCACCATCAATATAATCGTTGTTCAAATCGCCATTTTGCATAGCGTCATAACAACCCGTAAGCGCCATCAAGGCATCTGACTCAGTTTTCCAGAAGGTTGAACTAGAAATCTCATTAGGGTTTTTTACATCAAAGAAGTCGTCAGAGCAAGATGTTGCTGTAAGCACCATCATACCGAAAAATGACGCAACTTTTATAGAGTTGAATATTCTATTCTGTTTCATTGTAAAGTCCTCCTATTTTAGAAATTAATATTAACACCGAATGATACGCTCTTCATGTTAGGGTGGATATCGTTACGTGAATCTCCGCTGGTCTTTTCTGGATCGTAGTTATCTAAAGAAGTGAGTGTGAGCAGATTGGTTGCTGCGAAGTAGACACGAACCTTGGATACACCCCATTTTGCAAGCTGGTCGAATGTATACCCTACCTCTAAGTTCTTTAAGCGCAAGTAATCTGCTTTTGACAACCAGAATGAAGAGAATGTATCATTGAAGTTATAACCCAAGCGTGGCATAGAACCATTTGGATTACTTTCAGACCAACGGTCTAACCAGCGATCTGTGCGGTTACCCTGCCAGTCACTAGTGGATTCCCAGTTATAGCGGTAAATTCCAGTAACTCCCTGCCAAAGTGTTGAGAGGTCAAAGTTCTTCCAAGATCCTCCGATATTAAAACCGAATGAATACTTAGGGAATGGATTACCGATAATCACACGGTCGTCTGGTGTAATATTTCCATCGTCGTTAGTATCTTGATACATGATGTCACCCAATTTTGGCTCAATACCATTTTGTTTAATCTTCTCACCCTTTGAATTAGTTCGGTTGAGATCAGCCTCTGTACGATAGATGCCGATAGCCTTATAAGCGTAATAAGAACCAATAGCATCACCTACTCTATTGATGGTTTCACCACTGATACGCTCATCCAAACCGCCCATATAGAGAATTTCATTCTTTACATGGGTTACATTGAAACCTGCATACCAGCCAAAGTCACCGCGGTGGTCTTGATAGTTAGCACTCCATTCCCAACCACGGTTACGAACTTCACCAACATTCTGATAAGGAGCACTCAATAATCCGAGGAACGTACCTGGCATAGAAAGCTGCATCAATATATCTGAAGTCTTGCGATCGAACCAATCGAATGAGGTGGTTACCTTATTGTTGAAGAATCCGAGATCAATACCAATATTCACGCTGCGTGTAGTCTCCCACTTGATATTTTCGTTTGGAACTGAATTCTGTATAAGACCAGCCTGAGGAGTTCCACTCTGATCAAAATAGTAGTTGCCGCTTGCTGCATAGGTTGCAGTGTAAGGATAATTTCCGATTTCCTGATTACCTAACTTTCCCCAAGAAAAACGGAGCTTACCGAAGAGCCACTTGCTCTGTTCTTCCATAAATTTCTCACTGGTGAAGACCCAACCTAATGATACAGAAGGAAATGTTGCATAGCGGTGTGATTTTGGCATGCGTGAAGATCCATCATGTCGAACATTGAATTCGAAGAGATATTTGTTGTCATAATCGTACTGTATACGTCCAAAGAATGACTGTAAGCGATAAGCACCGGCATTACCTTCTGTATTAGGATTCTTGGTTCCACCATCTAACTCATAGATGTTGTTGGTAGGGAAACCTTGCTTAGATGCAGTTAAACCTTCTTCATCGTAGCCAATAATAGAATGACCTGCCAATGCATTGATTGTATGAAGACCAAAACGCTTGTTATAGGTAAGAAGGTTTTCATTAGTCCACATGGTTTCACGATATCTGTAATCAGTTAATTGATTGTTTACAGACCCTACTTTCAGCATGTTTCCTTCTGCGTCATAGCGTGCATCTATATCGCTAGGTGAGTAACTTTTTGTCGCTTTGTTATAGAATGTATATGCGTAACTAGTCTGGAATTTTAAACCATCATAGATGTCAATACCAATGGTTGCCTTTCCGTTAAAGCGCCATGCATTATTCTTGTTATATCCAAGATTGATAGCCTCTAATGGATTTTTAAACGCTTCTGCATCTTTATTAGAACCATCTACATAACCATAATGGCCATTGGTATAGCGTGAAGGTACAGTTGGGCGTGCAAACCATGAAATCAATCGCATTACACCTCCTTCACCAGCAACATTCTTTCCTGGGGCTGTTACATCATTAAAATTTCCTGCTATATTTAACCCAAAACTAAATCTTTTGTATTTAGAGTTGACGTTGGAACGGAAGCCTAGTTTACGTACTCCAGTTTCCTTCATTATACCCTTTTGGTCAGAATAGTTAATAGATGTCATAAATTGTACATTTTCAGAACCACCTGATACCGATAAACTATGCTGCTGCATGTGACCTGTCTGCATGATTTCATCCATCCAATCTGTGTTAGCATAGTGGTCTGGATCAGAGCCATTTTTTAACTTTTCAAGCGCAGCTTGGTCGTAAGAACCAGGATTAGTTTCATTACGCATGATAGCCCAATCGTAACTGTTGAGAAACTTTGGTAAAACAGTTGCGCTCTGGATAGAATAACTTCCTCCATAGTTTACTTTTACAGATCCGGCTGAACCTTTCTTTGTTGTAATGAGGATTACGCCATTTGCTGCACGTACACCATATATAGCGGCAGATGCGGCATCTTTCAGAATAGAAATATTCTCAATATCTGCAGGTGAAATATCGCTGAGTTGACTTAATGTTCCTTCTACGCCATCAATGAGAACCATAGGATTACTGTTACCAAATGTTCCTACGCCACGTACTCTAATTTCCGGATTATCATTACCAGCTTGGGCACCATTCATTGTAATGTTGACACCTGTCATTCTTCCTTGTAATAGGGTAGCGGTGTTTGCTACTGGCACACCTTCGATGTCTTTAGATGTGATTGCCGATACAGAACCTGTAAGGTTTGCTTTTTTCTGAACTCCATAACCTACAACTACAGTTTCCTGAAGCATGTTGCTGTCTTCTAACAGTGTAGCACGGATAGAACCGCCATTCCATATTATAGTCTTTGTCTTGTAGCCGATGGAAGAAATTGTAATTTTAACTCCCATTTTGACGTCTTTTAGGGTAAAATTACCATCAAGGTCAGTTACAGTACCACCGTTGCTCCCTTCGATTCTGATTGTAGCACCGATGATAGGTTCTCCATTAGAGTCTTTAACATTACCACTGCAGGAACTCTGTTGTTGCATAGCAGTTTTTGAATAGGTCTGAGCTGCTGATGCAGGGGCGGCATAAAATGGTGATGTGATACCAAGTAGAGCCGCAATGTACAAATATGCTCTTTTGTTCATAGGATTATTATATATTGTTAGTTAAAACGTTATATTGATTATTCGCATTCTATGACTTTTACCCAGTCTACCCACAATTCAACTGGTAAGTCTTCATCGTGTATTATGCCTGCCCAAGTTGGCTGCCCGTTAAGCACACCTCCTAGGGAACAGTTTAGAATTATGTCAAAATTATAATCGCAGAACGGAAATTGCAGTTTCTCTTTTGGCAGATTCATATTCTTGTATCTGAAAGTTTCTTTTCCGTCTACATAAAATATTACAGCTTCGTCAGTCCTTTCTGCTGCATATACATGAAACTGTGTAACATCAAAGTTGGAATCTCTGTTAGGATTGGTTACCCCCGCAGAGCCAGTGTCTCCATTAATATAATACGTATGTACTGTTTGATAAAATTCATATGGAGTCTTTTGTATCCATTCCATTAAATCTATTTCGCCGCTTCTAGGCCAGATTTCTCCTCCAATTGGCATCTGCCAAATAGCAGGGAATGCACCGCGAGCCCGTTTGGTTAACCTTGCCTTTACTTCTACTCGGGTATTCTTGCCAAACCCCTTTATCGTATGGATACCACCTGTTTTATATAAGCCATCGTCTTTGCTTGCTTTAAGTTTGAGATAGCCATTCTCTACTTTCACATTTTCATATTCATTTACGTTCTTGAAATGTCGCGCCCAGGCTACATTTAAATATTCTGCAAGTTTCCAAACTTTTGGGTTAGGAATTGATTCAGAACTATTGAACTCGTCAAGAAATATTGTCTTTTCTTTCTTGCTGTCAGCCATAACAACTGTTGAAGTGATGATAAACAGTGCTAGAATTAATCTACTTTTCATTGTTATTGTTGTTTATGTTTGCTTATTGTCATTTAGAAACCGGTATCTTGCTATCAGGCAGGCTCCCGTGATTCCTGCAAGGCCTTTCAGGCTTGAGGTAACGATTTTAGAATCCTCATTCATGATGTTGAGAGAGAATTTCTTGATGCCCATCTTTACCGGTAGTGTGAGGTAATCGCCTGTAACCGACATTTCTCCTCCGATGACCAGCATTTCAGGGTTGAAGATGTTGATGACTCCTGCCAGCTGCTTGCCAAGTTCGTCTGCTATGTACTGCAGTGTGGCAAGGCTAAGTACATCTTCCTTTGCTATGGCATCCAGAATATCCTGGAGTGATAGATCTTCATTCTTTTTCAGTACTCTTTCTGAGAGGATAGAAGTCTTTCCTTCCTTTATCTTCTCGACGAGCTTCCTTTTGAGTGCTCTGCCCGAAACCTCTGTTTCTATGCAACCTATCTTGCCGCAGTGGCAGATGATGTTGTTGTTGTAGGCAGTCATGTGACCGAATTCGCCAGAATATCCCGACTTTCCGTAATAGAGTTTGCCGTCGATGATGATTCCGATTCCGATTCCCCAGCATACGTTCACGAAGATGACGTCTTTCAGGCCTTTGCACTGTCCCTTAATCAACTCAGCGAAAGCCATGCTCCGGGTATCGTTCTCGATACATACAGGTAGCTGTATGAGCTGGGTCAACTTGTCGGTCAATGATTCTTTCAGGAAGGTGAACATGTTGTAGGCATTTCCCTGTACAGGATTCACGCGCTCAGCCACATTCACGCAAACTTGAAGTATTTCTTCTCTTGAAACAGGAAGGCTTTCGATAAACTCATTGATGATTCTGCTTATCTCTTCCAGGTTTTCTGGAGAGTTCTTATATACGTAAGGCACTCTTGTTTTTTCGGTAATCAGATTGCCTGCGAAGTCGCTTGCTGCAAGTGCCAGGCAGTTCATCTCAGGATTGACACCGATGAAGTAGCCTGCTGTTGGAACGAGGTCGTAAACCATCGGGATGCGTCCCGAAGAATTGTCTTTCTTTCCAATCTCTTTGGCGAGTCCTTCTTTTATCAACTCGTTGAGGGCACTTGTTGTTGTCGGTAAGCTAACTCCGATAGCCTTCGATATCTCTGGGATGGTGGAGGCTCCGTGAGAGATAAACTGCTCCAGGAGCTTGCCCTGAGCTGAGGGCTTTTCGTTTATCTTACTAATATATTTTATTAAGTCAGCTTTCATAACTAATATTTTTTATTTGCAAAGATAATGTTTTTTCGGACAGATACAATATTTTTGCAGTTAATAAAACTTAAATAGTGGAAAATAGTATACTTTTCGTCGTTTTCGGACATCCGGTTTCCTCTTATACCTTATTATATATAGAGGGGTTGGATACGTAAGTGCGCAAAAGGGGTGATGAAGGAGTGAGTAGCTTTGAAGAGCGATAAAGTATAATTCTTCCGTAAGTATTTGATATAGTGTGTAAAACTACACTAAATTTTTCTCTTAATATGGATAAAATTACACTTAATTGGTGGCAGATGAGAGCAAAATGCAGGTGCTCCAGTCATAAGAATGCTTAAAGTATAAAAAATGTTTCTGTTTTAGAAATATTAACGCTATTTTTGTTGTAGTGTTTGATAAAACTAGTAACTTTGCAAAATAAAATATTTTAGTAATGTGGTAAATATTAATAAAGAATTT
>NZ_CDRSSE010000057.1:0-21799 GCF_977051555.1 Segatella sp. | reverse complement strand
TCCGAAATCTGAGAGTTGTGAACTTCTATGGATGGGTAACCGAGACATATACCTTAATTCCGCAACACTATAAATTTTAACTTTTATAATACCCTGAGCAACAAAAAGTTGCTCAGGATTTTGCCATTTCAGAAATTTCACTTATCTTAGTGTTGCAAAATAAAAACAAACAAAATTCTGAATGACATGGCAAAAGTACAAATAAAATCCGAGAAACTCACTCCTTTTGGGGGATTTTTTTCTATTATGGAGCAATTTGATGCTCTTTTAGCTCAAACCATAGATTCCTCCTTGGGATTGAGATGCACTATGTTTGGTTATCAATATAGTGAGATTCTACGCTCTCTGATGTGCGTATATCTTTGTGGTGGCTCATGTATTGAGGATGTTACAACTCACTTGATGAAACATTTGTCTCTTCATCCAACTCTTCGCACTTGCAGCGCAGACACCATATTACGTGCTATCGAAGAACTGACTTTTAAGAGCATCACCTATAAGTCTGCTTCTGGCAAATCCTATGATTTCAATACTGCAGACAAGATGAACTGCTTACTGGTCAATGCCCTGCTTGCTACTGGCCAATTGAAATCCGGTCAAGAGTATGATTTTGGATTGCGTGCCACCAGCAGAATCAAGACCTTTGTTTTCAAGTTCATCTCTGTTCCTGCGAAATGGATTAAGACATCACGTAGGCATGTATTGAACATTTACTCAGACAACAATGCTTATGCCAACCTGTTCAAGACAGACTTTGGTTAAAGGCCATGCTTTTCTGGTTAAACCGGCGTATTACCTCAAGTCGCTTTATGAGGTAAGGGGATTTTGTGTTTACGACGTTTCTGTTATGCCCAAGGAATATGTACAATAAAAGAATTTTTGTCGTTTTACAAGCAAAATCCCACGAAACCCTATAGGTTGCGGATTTGAGGGTAAGACTAATTGTTAAATATATATTAGTTGTTTGTCGTAGCTCATATATCCAAATAAAAAGTAAAACCTCATCTTAGTACACATCGTTGAGAGGAGTGGTGGGATTTATAGCTACAAAAATGTGGCTTTAATTCGCCTTCTCCAAATATTTTCTAAGAAACCAGCTTATCGGGTAGAGAATTTTACGCAAAAGTTCTAAATTCCATAAATTTCTCCTATATAGTCATGGGATATTTAGAAAAATATCGTATCTTTGTCCCCGAATTGAGGCGTTCTTTGCATATTGCAAAATACAGAAACGAGCAGAAGTCCGCTCGTTTCCATATTGTTACCTATATAATATAGGCAAACGACCAACTTCTTGATTTTCAATCAAAGTCCAATTTAGAGCGAGTTAGGTTTGTTAACATTGAAATTTTTCGATGAAACCTTTGCATATATGCATTTTTCTTCGTAACTTCGCAGCGGAATATAAAGAAGAAAAGCTATGGAAGAGATTAGAAAATATCCGGTGGGCATACAAACCTTCTCTGAGATACGAGAAGAAAACTATGTGTATGTGGATAAAACTAAGTATATTGTGGATTTCGTAAGAAATGGATCCAAATATCTTTTTCTGAGTCGCCCAAGACGATTTGGAAAGTCTCTTTTTGTCTCTACACTTCAGGCTTATTTTGAAGGAAGAAAGAATCTGTTTGAAGGGCTTGCCCTTGGGGATTATGAGAAGGAATGGGTAAAGTATCCAGTTTTTCATTTTGATATGAGCACGGCAAAGCACATGAATCCTGCTGATTTAATCAATGAATTGGAAGGTAAGCTAAGCCAACTGGAACAAATCTATGGTACGGAAGATTGGGCTATTAAGACTAACCAGCGTTTGGAATGTCTGGTAAAGCGTGCTTATAAGCAGACGGGACAGAAGGTAGTCATTCTCATTGATGAGTATGATGCTCCATTGCTGGATGTCGTGCATGAGAAGGAAAATCTGGTAGAACTCCGTTTGATCATGAAGAACTTCTATAGCCCTATAAAATACTTGGACCCTTGGTTGCGTTTCGTCTTTATTACTGGTATTACCAAGTTCTCTCAATTAAGTATATTTAGTGAAATCAACAACCTGGATAATATCAGCATGTTCGACCAGTATTCTGCTATCTGCGGTATTAGTAAGGCGGAACTTCTGAATGATATGAAGCCAGATGTGGAGCTATTGGCAAAGCATTTAGGCAGAACCTCAGAAGATACAATAGGTGAACTGACGTCATATTATGATGGCTATCATTTCAGTGATCATTCTGAAGATATATTCAATCCTTTCAGTCTTGTGAAGGCCTTGAAGAATAAAAAGGTTTCGGCTTATTGGTTCAGTTCCGGTACACCAAGTTATCTCATCAAGACTTTGCAGAAGTATCATGTGGGAGTAATGGATATTGAGCAGAAAAGTGTAGGGGTTGATGACTTTGATGTTTCGCCAGAGCAGATGACTTCTGCGCTTCCTTTGCTCTACCAGAGTGGTTATCTTACCATCAAGAAGTATAATCCGCTATTGCAATGCTATCAGCTGGACTATCCTAACAGGGAAGTGCGCATAGGGATGTTGAAATCGCTGGCGCCAAACTATCTGTCTCCAATTCAATTGGATAATAATAGTTTTATCTTTGCCTTTTTGGAACAGCTATATAGCAACAACATGGATGGCGCCCTTCAGAAGATGCAAGCTTATCTTGCTAGTATCTCCAACCGTCTGTCTAATAAAAACGAGAAAGATTTCCAAACGGTGTTCTATCTCATCTTCAACCTCTTGGGTGCTTATATCCTGGTGGAAGAAGATAGTGCAATAGGTAGGGCTGATGCCGTTCTGCACATGCCTGATACCGTGTATGTGATAGAGTTGAAATATGATAAGTCGGCAGATGAGGCTTTGAGGCAGATAAATGATAAGGGATATCTGATACCTTATTCGGCAGATGAAAAGCGATTGGTTAAAGTAGGAATCAATTATGATAGCCAAAAACGAACGATAGGGGATTGGAAGATAGAAGAAGCTTAAAAAGATTGATGATTTTGAAGGAATGCCTCGGCTACTTAGATGTAGTCGGGGCTTTTTGAAATTTGTTTTTATGCAAATACTACGTATATCCCCCTTCCCAATCGTATTATTAGCAAAAACAAAAGAAATATCGCATGAGACAGAAAGTTTTATACATGATTTTAGCGGCTTGCCTGCTTCTGGCTAAGGCTTCTTCTCCTGTGGTAAGCGCAGAACAGCCTGCCAGCAAGAAACTCTCGGAACAGAGCAGCGCATCGTCTGCTCAGAGAATGGAAAAGTTAGCCTTTCTAATTAATTTTACAAGGCAATCCCTATAGCAATGGTTTATCATCGCTATAGGGATTGTTTTTGTTGTATAGTCAAGCCATTATAAAGGCGATTTCATCTCGTGAGCAAGGAAATACTTATGATAGAGTTGCTGGTCGATGCTCTCTATTGATTAGCCCCTAATTGCTGGAGATTGTTGATGAAAGTATTGATACTTACCGCTCCTTCTATGGGGGAATTCTCAAATACCATAAAATAGTAGAATTTAGCTCCAGCCAACTTAGACCATGTATCTCCACAAGCCAACTTGTTCTGGCTGTCAGAACCATCAAGATGATTGCCCTTGGTTTCTAACATGACTATGACGCCATTGTTGAGAATAATGATAAAATCAGGATAAGCATTGATAAAACCATTGATGCAGAAACCTTTCCCTCTTTCTTGATTGCGGTGCCAGCATTTTACGCAGTCAAGGCTGATTACCTGCTCAATGACTGTTCTCTCAAACCCATTGAAGCCTTCTTCCTCTTGATACATTTTCTTCTCAATGGCTGGTGCCTTGTCTTTGCTCAATATAATGTCGTTAGGGAGATGCTCTGTGGGTTGCAAAGAGATTTGCCCGGAGCGTATCTTGCCCTCGAATTGTTTCTTGGCATAGGATATTTTGAGAGCCTTGACTTTGCTCTTGAACGACTGCACGGTCTCATTCAAGTTCTTTCCTAACATTTGGAGTTGCGACAAGTCGTAATCTTGAAGCACGTTTGTAATGTAGGTATGCAATTCGCCGTCAGATATGCAGTTGTCTTGTGTTATATCGTCTCTGATGGACTTAGACAACTGAACGATAATGCTATTCTTGTCTTGGATGTTGCCATAGAAGTTTTCTAATTCGAAGGCCTCTTTCTCCTTGACAGCAAAAGCGGTGATGTCATTCTCGTTGTTCTTGTCAATGTCAATCCTTCTGATGTTGGAAGTGTTATAGTTGAATTCGATGTGACGGTCTTCTGCCGAGAGATTGAAGCCTTCGAGCAATACTTCTGGAGTAACGAGAATCTTGGTGCTGCTTGTACCGAATATCCCATAGTCTTTTTCGGTATTGACATAGAACTTGGGCAATAAGATACTCTCTGCTAAATCTTCGTAGCTTTTTCTGATAGGGTATATGTTTGTCTTTTGCATGATTTCTTCGCATATTCCACTATTGGTGGATTCCTTCACTTGCCGTTCGTAAGTTCGGCTCATTTCCTCCGCCTGTTTCATGAGCGAAATGGTGGCGGAGTCTTCTTGTATCGCTTTTTGTTGTGAGGTAGAAGGCATGATGATGTCTTCTGCTTTAAAGTTCCATTCGGATTGCTCTTCTTGGGCGGTCTCGTCATTCTTGGGATCGTTAACACAGCCAAGTTTTAGAGCTTCGTCGTTTCTGAAGTTTAGCATAGGTTCATTTGGTGTATCCGTCTTGTTTGTCGTCGTGTCGTTTGCGATATAGTCACGACGGCTGTACCCCGACATTCTCAGGCTTTCCACCACATTGTCGATGGTGGTGTGGAAGTTGGTGGATGATGTGAGTACATACGACATGTTGAGCAAGGCGCTGCCATGCTGTCTCGTGTAAGGCTGGCGCAAGACACGGCCTAATATTTGTTCCACGTCAATCTTGGAAGAGCGATTGGCTACCGATGCCAAGATGTAGGCGAACGGACAATCCCATCCTTCTTTCAAGGCGTTGACTGTGATGATGTATCTCACAGGACATTCTCGGCTCATCAAGTCGATGCCTTTCAGCTCATTTTGATTGGCTGTCTTTATCTTGATTTCCTCATTTGGGATTCCTGCTTTCACGAGTTTAGCCTTGATGTTGGAGAAGGTTACGCTGTCTTCGTCATTCTTGGGTTGTGCTTGGAAAAGGACGATAGGACGAATATAGTCGCCGCCATTCGTCTCTTCACTCTTGGCTTTGTCTTCCAAGTTCTTTCTGAGGGCTATGGCGCTATTGATTACATCTATATGATTCTGGTAGTTGCTCACCATGACAGGGAGTTTGACCATGTTTTCTCTTTTCAGGCTTGCTGGGTCAACAAAACTGATGATGTTGCTCTTGTTGCGTGGAGTGGCTGTCAGGTTGAGCACGAAGCAAGGGTTGATGTTAGTAAGTGTATCGATGCGCAGGTTACCCTCGAAGTTATGGCTCTCGTCGATAATCGTGACGGGATTGAGATGGGCGATGACTTGAATGAGTGAGGTCTCGTCGGCACCTTCGATATGTTTCTCGTTAGGAGAGTAGGTCTTGGCAAACTCGGCAAGATTCTCATTCTCGTTATACACTAATCGCTTGTCTGTGGCTTTCGTGGCAAATGATTGGATGCTCAATACGAAAATACTCAGTTGCTCTTTTATGATAGTTGGGTTGAAGTTTTGACCGAATAGAAGGGCTTGCTTGTCATACACTTCAACTCTTCCATTGAAGAGCGTATCAATTCTTTGACGATAAGGATGTTGTGGATTCTTTAGATTCTCGTATGTCTGTTTGAGTATTGTGTCTGATGGTACAAACCATGCTACGACTTTAGTCCTATTCACAGGCATTGCGTCGAAGATAGTGCGTATGGCATTGCAGGCGATAAAAGTCTTACCTCCTGCGGTAGGTACTTTTATCGTCATGTTTGGAGCTCCATTCATGGTGTCGCAATAGGGATGAAAGGTCTCTTCACCTTGTTGGAGGGTAATGCCATTTTGCTTCCAGTAGGTAGAGAAAGCCTTGTGGTTGCTTTTTTGCTCCTTTAGGATATCTATGTATTGGGCAAGGTCGTTGAGGACTGCTTGCTGATATTGTTTTAATTCCATAATCTAAAATCGTTTAATGTCACGTGGTATCTTCTTGAACTTGATGTGATGCTCAGTCATGAACTTCTCATCGAGCAAACAACGGTCGGCGTAGATGATGTACATCTCGTGCTTGTTTTTTACGATGTTTGCCAATGTGTCGAAGCTTAATGTTGTTGCCTTGTCTGTTTGATAATAGAAGTAATAGCCTGCTCGGTTGTACTCGTCGAGTAGGAATTCTTCGTCCTTGTCTTGTTGGCGTAAGAGAGGCTGCTTGGTCTCGGCATAGTATATGTATTCTCTTATCTTGTCTATGCCGACCTCCTCGTTCAAATTGCCATCTTTGTTGAAGAGTGGGGCACCTAATTCGTAATAGTCGAATGCACCGCCTAAGCCTTCCATTTTGTCATCATACATTTTCGTGCCGATTACTTTCAGGCAGTTGTCTGCAATCTTTGGCTTGCTAATCTTGGTATATTCGTTGGCCTTTTCGATAGAGACGGCTTCTGCCTCTTTCAAAATTTCCTCGGCTTTGAGAATGTTCTTGACAGTCAACTTCTTGCTGTAGATTTCCTCTTCTTTCTTGCCCTTGAAGGGATAGCCTGAAATGGCACGGCGAATACGTTCGGCAGCAACCGTTTCGGCATAGTCCATGATGTCAATCATGATAAACTTGCGTTGGCTTTCAGGCTTCTGTTGGTTCTCCATCAATACAGCATGACCTGTAGTCCCGCTTCCTGCAAAGCAATCGAGAATGATGCTGTCTTCTTCCGTCGCTATGTCAATGATGCGTTTCAATAAGCGGGTGGGCTTGGGTGTTTCGAATGGGCATTTGCCTTCGAAGATGGTTTTGATTTCTTTCTTTGCTTCATCAGTGTGACCCACTTCTGAGTAGGGCCAAAAGTTTGTGGCAAGTTTGCCCTCAACCTTTGTAAGGTATGTTTTACGTGCGATGCCTCCCAAGCCTCCTTTCGTGAAGTAGAACTTAGGCCATTGCCCTCTCTCATACACGGCTTTAGCCTTGGCTTGTGATATTTCTAAAGGTTCTTTTAGCATGATAGCCTTGATGCCTTCCCTAACCTCAGTTGGCGAGACACCACAAATCTCGGCTCTGCGGTCTGCATCGTTGATGTCGCGCAATTCGTATTCGCACCAACCGTTCATGTGATTAAGCATGTCTGTTTGTTGGTAACGCCAACATGAAGCATTGTATGGATATAAAAGTTCACCAGTAAATGGATGCTGGATGGCGTAAACCATCGTTTGGTGAGTCCTTGCGTTAGGGGCGCAAGGATTGTCGCTTCTCCATAATGCAAAGTCATTGTCTGGATTCTTGTATTTGGAATCCATTTCCTCGGTGCGTTCGAGCTTGTATGGTGTCCAGTTTGGGTTCTTACCATACACGTATAAATGTTCCGTTTCGGTAGGTAATCCCTTCTTATCGTTTCTTGGCGAATAGGTCTTTTGCCAAGCTATGTTAGCTACAAAGCAACTTACTCCAAAAATCTCATCGCAGATCTTACGTAATTGAGCATCTTCTGCATCGCCGATAGAAATAAAGATTGCACCATCCTCGCTTAATAACTTCTTCATCAATACGAGACGAGGATACATCATGCAGAGCCACTTGTCGTGTCGGCTCAAGTCTTCTCCTTCTTTGCCCACTACTTCTCCAAGCCATTTCTTGATATGAGAGTCGTTAACATTGTCGTTATAAACCCAATTCTCGTTACCTGTGTTGTAAGGAGGGTCTATATAGATGCATTTGATTCTTCCCTCATATATGGGCATGAGAGATTTGAGTGCCAACAGATTATCTCCATGGATAATCATGTTGCCACTATGGGTTGGTTCTGTTGTCTGCCCTTTTTCGGCAGAATAACCGTATTGATGTTCCAATACATGATAGGGTACATCATTATGATGCCCCACCACTTTGTTTTTTCCTATCCAATTAAGTGTTGGCATTATATCTATAGTTTATGGGAATGAGGAGTAAGGACTTTAACAGGCACTTTCTTCATGCTTGGAAAAGCAGAAATAGGCATCGTTATAGAACGACCGTCTTGCAGGGTAACTTCAAACTTACCTTTCTTTGGGAACGATACAGCCTTGATTTTAGGCTTCACATTCCAATAACCTTCATTCTGATACATATTTTTACTTTTTTATTTTTATTATTCTTATAGTTTTACCTTCCTTGAATTGCTTCCATTGGTAAAGCTGTTCCTTCGTAAGTACGACAGCTCGATGCCCTTGAAGATGACTTCTCGGTTACGTGATTTTATCTTGTAAGACGCCTTATTACGAACCCACTGCAAAAATACAAACTTTTTTCTAAACTCTCGCATAAATGAGGGAAATATTTTCATTTATCATTCGTTTTAAGTAATAAGTCCATATGGTGCGTATTATCCGATACGAGGCAACCCGTGAGGGCAGCCTCTTATTGTATAAATAAGTAAGGGCTGCCAGTACATCCTGGCAGCCCTATTACGTTAGTATGTTATGAAAAATTTGAGAGAATTGAAACTTCACAGTTTCAGAATTGTTTTACTAAACATGATTTTTTTATAGAGAAAGCATAGAAATAATCTACTTTAATAACGTTGGAGACGTTGTTGGAGTGCTTACCTGATCGATGCCTGTGCGTTGCATAGAATCAACCGAAGCAGAATCTCCCATGGCTACGGACACGCCCTTGCCACTCTTGATGTATCCTACGTTTTCAACAGAATCAATGTCATTGTTCTGGAAAGGAACCTGAGCAGCATTGCCCAATGTCAGGATGATAGCTACCACGGCAGCAGCCTTGAAGAGAGGCTTCAGGCGCTCTGTCAATGATATCACCTTCGCCTTGTTAGGCTTCTTGGTGTATTCATCCTCAATCATCGCCATCATCTTCTGGTCGAAGTCATCACCCAGCGCCTCTTGCTTAGCCTCGCCCATCTCGTAAGAGAAGAGCGCTTGGTATGGCTTCAGCTCGGCAGGCAACTCGTCCTGGCTGAAGAATGCGCGGAGAATCTCCTCTTCTTCGAGAGAAGTCTCGCCCTTCCAGTAGCGATCCAAAAGTTGGTTGATGTACTTATAATCCATATCTGTCGAATTGTTGAAATCTTTGTTTAACTGTTTGACGAGCCCTGAAGATGTTCACCTTGACCTGGTCTTCCGTGATGCAGAGGATGTCTGCTATTTCCTTGTAGGACTTTCCTTCGATGTCTCGAAGCTGCAGGCAACTTCGTTGCTTTTCAGGCAACTCGTCGATAATATTCCTTACGATGTCCAGTTTATCTTTCTGAATCATCCTTTCGGAGGGGGTGGAAGTGTTTTCGTCTAACCTTTCTGTATTCTGCTCTTCCAGCGAATCATTCTGATTTTCCATCTTCTTGATGCGGTCGAGCGAGAGGTTGCGGGCGATGGTGAGGCTGTATGCCTCGATGGAGTCAAGCTCCTGCCATCTGTCGCGGGCGTTCCAGACTTTAATCAGCGTATCCTGCACAACGTCTTCCGCTTCCTCCCAGTTGAGAGTAATGCGAAGGGCCAGCCTGAAGAGTTTGTTCTTCAGCGGCAAAACATCGTTCTGAAAACTGATTTCTTTCATCCCTCTATAATTAATGACGACTATGTTATAAGAAAGTTACAACCAATCTTGATTTATTTCTATTTTTAACTCTTGTTAAGAAAAGAAGAGTAATGAATTCTTCACTCTTCACTCTTCGTTCTTCACTTAATAACCGTTCCGTGCTTTCCGTCGATGGCGGTAGCAAGGGTGATAATCACCTCTTTCACACCAGCATCAATAGCTGCAAGGGCATTCTCCAGCTTAGGAATCATGCCGCCTGCCACGGTACCGTCTGCTTTGTATCTCTCAAAATCGGCATGGGTAATCACTGGAATCACGCTGTCGGCATCCTCAGGATTACTGAGCACGCCTTTCTTTTCAAAACTGTATATCAATGTCACATCGTAGTAAGGAGCCAGAGCCTTGGCAGTCTCGCTGGCGATGGTGTCGGCATTGGTATTGAGGATATTGCCCTTGCCATCATGGGTCAATGGAGCCATCACGGGGGTGATGCCTTCATTAATCAGGGTCTGGAGCATCTTGCCGTTGGCACGCTCTACATCGCCTACGAATCCGAAGTCGATGCCATCTTTCAATGGGCGCTTGTGGCTATGGATGACGTCCATATCTGCTCCTGTCAGACCGAGGGCATTCACGCCGTTAGCCTGAAGCTTGGCAACCAGGTTCTTGTTGACCAGACCGCCATAAACCATTGTTACCACTTCCAGCATGTCTGCATCGGTGATGCGGCGTCCGTTCACCATCTTGCTCTCTATGCCGAGGGCTGCGGCTACCTTAGTGGCACGGCGGCCACCGCCATGTACCAGAACCTTCTTGCCAGGAATGGCTGCAAAATCCTTCAAGAGCTGTGCCAGCTGCTCGCTGTCTTCAACGATGGCACCGCCTACCTTTACTACTGTTACTTTTTCCATCTTTAAGTTTAGTTTATAGTTAATAGTTAATAGTTTATAGGGCAATCTTGCTGTAAACTATTAACTATCAACTGTTAATTCTTACTGAAGATATGTGTATCCGAAGAGACCATTGCGATAGGTGCCCAGGAATTCCTTGCCTTCATCGAGCGAAATCTTGCCTTCCTTCACACTCTTGGTTACCCACTGCTCCAACTGGCGGACGAGCTTCTTTGGATTATACTGTACGTAATCCAAAACCTCCTCTACGGTCTCGCCATCGAATATCTGGTCGATGCAATACTTGCCGTCCTTTACTGAGATGTGGGCAGCATTGGTATCGCCGAAGAGATTGTGCATGTCGCCCAGAATCTCCTGGTAGGCACCAACGAGGAACACACCGAGATAGTATGGCTCGTTCTTCTTCAATGGATGAAGAGGAAGAACATTGCCGATATGACCGTCGGTTACGAAGTTCGCAATCTTTCCGTCGCTGTCGCAGGTGATGTCCTGCAAGGTTGCGTTACGGGTAGGACGCTCGTTCAGCCGCTGGATAGGCATGATAGGGAAGAGCTGGTCGATAGCCCAACTGTCTGGCAGACTCTGGAACAGAGAAAAGTTGCAGAAATACTTGTCGGCAAGAATCTTGTCCAATCCTCTGAGTTCCTCAGGTACGTGCTTCATGTGCTTGGCAAGATTGTTGATCTCGTGGCACACGCTCCAGTACATCGCCTCAATTTCTGCACGGGTCTTCAGATCTACGATGCCGTGAGAGAAGAGCTGCAATGCCTCTTCGCGAATCTGCTCGGCATCATGCCAGTCTTCCAGCATGTTGCGAGGATTCAGGTTGTCCCATATCTCATAGAGATCCTTCACCAGCTGGTGGTCAGTTTCCTTAGCCTCAAACTCCTCTGGCATCTCTGGCAGGGAAGCAGTCTCCAAGACATCGATGACCAAGACTGAGTGATGGGCAGAGAGCGAGCGGCCACTCTCGGTGATGAGGTTAGGGTGCTCGATATTGTTCTTGTTGGCAGCATCTACGAATGTATAGACACAATCGTTTACATACTCCTGGATAGAGTAGTTTACTGAACTCTCGCTGCTTGAAGAGCGGGTGCCGTCGTAATCTACACCGAGTCCGCCACCGCAATCTACGAAATCAACATTGTAGCCCATCTTGTGGAGACTAATGTAGAACTGGGCTGCCTCACGGAGAGCGGTCTGGATGCGACGAATCTTGGTAATCTGACTTCCGATATGGAAGTGGATCAGGCGCAGACAGTCGTGGAATCCCATCTCGTCTATCTTCTTGAGGGCCGTGAGCAGTTCTGCGCTGGTCAAACCGAACTTAGATGCATCGCCACCGCTTTCAGCCCATTTGCCAGAACCGGAAGAAGCCAGTTTGATGCGGATACCGATGTTTGGCATTACGTTGAGCTTTTTGGCTACCTTTTCGATGATATCCAGTTCGTTGAGCTTTTCTACCACGATAAAGATGCGTTTGCCCATCTTCTGAGCCAGCAAGGCAAGTTCGATGTAGCTCTCATCCTTGTAGCCGTTGCAGATGATGAGCGAGTCGCTCTGTGCCTGTACAGCTATGACGGCGTGGAGTTCAGGCTTAGAGCCAGCCTCCAGTCCGAGGTTGAACTTCTTGCCGTGAGAGATGATCTCCTCAACGACCGGCTGCATCTGGTTCACCTTAATAGGATAGATGACAAAGTTTTCTCCCTTGTATCCATACTCTTCCTTTGCCTTTTGAAAACAGCTGGCTGTCTTCTCGATGCGGTTGTCGAGGATGTCTGGGAAACGGAGCAGTACGGGAGCGTTGATGTCGCGTAATGCCAACTCGTCCATGATGTCGCGCAGGTCTATCTGCGTGTTGTCCTTGCATGGAGTTACATAGACATCACCCTTGTCGTTGATGCCAAAGTAAGAAGTGCCCCAACCACAGATGTTGTAGAGCTCCTTCGAGTCTTCAATAGTCCATTTCTTCATTTTCTAATCTTGCTTGCTGGAAATCAGTTTTGTTTGTTACCTTATATTATATATTACTTTATTAGATACGGCTATACGTTCAGCAGGTCTCTGATCTGCCGAACGATAGCGTTGATTTTATCAAAATTGTCCATCACGTTGATATCGATGATGTGTTTTGCCTTTTCGTAGTAAGGCTCTCGAAGTTTCAGCTGTTCATGGATAAACTTGTCTACCTCTTCCGGTGTTTTGTTGAGCAGCAGAGGGCGCACGCCTTTTCCCATCTTCAGATGAGCGTGAAGGGTCTCAGGAGATGCCTTCAGGTAAAACGTTTCGCCAAGTTGGTTCATGTAGTCCATGTTGTCGAAGAAGCATGGTGTTCCTCCTCCGCAACTTACCACTACATTTTCAAACTCTGCCACTTCGTGTAGCATATTGTGCTCTATTTTGCGAAATCCCTCTTCTCCAACTTCGTCGAAGATCTGTTTTACGGTTTTGCGCATTCGGCTCTCGATATACCAGTCGAGATCGTAGAACATAACGCCAAGGTCTTTGGCGAGGGCTTTGCCGACCGTTGTCTTGCCGGCGCCCATGTATCCTATGATGATGATTGACTTCATTTTCTTCTGTTTCTTTGTCAAAGAGACATGTTTATCACTTCTTTCTGCCTCTTGTCTTTGGTTCTGGAGCAGCCTTGATAATTTCCATACACTCCTCGTATGTAAGCTCCTCTGCACTCTCATGTTTTGCCTTTGGAATGCGGTAATTCTTGCCGTCGTAAGCAATGTATGGACCATACTTACCATTGAGAATTTCCATCTTGTCGTCCTCATCGAAGACTTTGAGATGGCGCTTCTCTTCGGCTTCGCGCTTTTCCTTGATCAGTTCGATGGCTCTATCCAGTGTGATGGTCAGCGGATCATCCTCCTTAGGAATAGAAACATACTTGCGGTTATGGAGAATGTATGGGCCGTAGCGACCAGAGCCAACTGTTACAGTAATGCCTTCATATTCACCGAGTTCTCTTGGCAGTTTGAAAAGCTCGAGAGCCTCTTCCAGGGTGATGGTTTCGATGCTCTTGTCTGATGGCAACTGGGCAAACTGAGGCTTGTCCTTGTCTTCTGCAGAACCAATCTGTACCACAGGTCCAAAACGGCCAATCTTGACGAATACTGGCTTTCCTGTCTTTGGATCATTTCCGAGATTGCGCTCGCCGGCTTTGTGCTGGTTGCGTGCTTCCAGAACTTCCTTCACTTCAGGCTCAAAGCCCTTGTCGAAATCCTTCATCCAGTTGGTCCATTCTGTCTTTCCTTCTGCAATATCATCAAACTTCTTCTCTACGTCTGCCGTAAAGTTATAGTTCATGATGTTTGGGAAGTTCTCCATCAGGAAGTCGTTTACAACGATACCGATATCAGTAGGCAGAAGCTTGCCCTTTTCAGAGCCTGCCATCTCTTTCTTCAACTTCTGGGTTATCTTGATGCCCTTCAGGGAATCTATGGTAAATGTGCGCTCTTCACCCGTCTTGTCACCCTTTACCACGTATTGACGCTGCTGGATGGTACTGATGGTTGGAGCATAAGTAGATGGACGGCCGATACCGAGGTCTTCCAGTTTCTTCACCAGACTGGCCTCGGTGTATCTTGCAGGAGCCAAAGAATACTTCTCTGTAGCAAGGATTTCTCTGCGCTGCAGTTCATCGCCTTCTTTCAGGGCAGGAAGAATGTGGGATGCATCCTCAGCATGCTCTTCATCATCAGTTGACTCGAGATAAACCTTGAGGAAACCATCGAACGAAACAACCTCGCCGGTAGCAACAAACTTTTCGCTTGTGTTGCCGATATTGATGTTGATGGTTGTCTTTTCGAGCTGTGCATCAGCCATCTGTGATGCGATGGTACGCTTCCAGATGAGTTCGTAAAGACGCTTCTCCTGAACGGTTCCTTCGATGGTTGGTTCGTTCATGTAGGTAGGACGGATAGCCTCGTGTGCTTCCTGTGCACCCTTTGAACTGGTGTGGTAGGCACGAGCCTGGCTGTATTCCTTGCCATACTCTCTGATAATCTCGTCTTTGCTGGCGTTGGTACAGAGCGTAGAAAGGTTTACGCTATCGGTTCGCATGTAAGTGATGCGTCCGCTTTCGTAAAGTTTCTGGGCTATCATCATGGTCTGTACAACGGTGAAACCAAGTTTGCGTGCAGCTTCCTGTTGCAGAGTAGAAGTTGTGAAAGGTGGTGCAGGAGAACGCTTTAAAGGTTTCTTGGTTACAGATTCAACCATAAACTTAGCGTCTTTGCACTTCTCAAGGAAAGCTTCTACCTCTTCGTGGGTATTGAAGCGCTGATCCAGTTCAGCCTTTACCTCTGTAGCATTGCCGCTGTCGCTGATGAGGGCAAAGATAGCGGTAACGCGATAGTATGGAACACTCTGGAACTTCTGGATTTCACGCTCACGTTCTACTATCAGACGGACAGCAACACTCTGTACACGACCTGCAGAAAGGGCTGGTTTAACCTTTCTCCACAAGATAGGAGAAAGCTTGAAACCTACCAGACGGTCGAGTACACGACGTGCCTGCTGGGCATTCACAAGGTTCATGTCCAGATGGCGTGGGTTCTTGATTGCGTCAAGAATAGCCTGTTTGGTAATCTCGTGGAAGACAATACGGTTTGTCTTCTCTTCATCCAATCCCAGTACTTCGCAAAGGTGCCAGCTGATGGCTTCTCCCTCGCGGTCCTCATCGGATGCTAACCAGATTTTCTTGGCTTTCTTCGCATTCGTTTTCAATTCTGTAACGAGTTTTTTCTTTTCCTCTGGAATCTCATAATCAGGTTCCATGGTTTTCTCGTTTATACTAAGTTCCTTCTTCTTCAGGTCACGGATATGACCGTAAGAAGACATAACCTTATAGTCCTTACCTAAAAACTCTTCGATCTTTTTAGCCTTTGCAGGGCTCTCGACGATTACTAAATTCTCTTGCATAAGCTTATACACAATTTTTTTCGGTTGGCAAAAGTAAGTAAACTTTTTGCTTATACCTTATTATATGGTGTTTTTTTTGGTTTTTTTAATGTTTGGGAGCCATATTTGGCTGTATTGAACCCTTTTTATCCCAATTTTGTTTCCAAATAACGATGGAGTCCCTTGCGTATGGAATCGAATGCAAACTCATCAGGATTGAGTCTGCTCAATGGTAGCCAGAATGATTCTTCTGCATCGTCCATTGCTTCTATATGAGTGTCGTCTTTCACCTTCACTTCATAGAACATATCGAGGGTATGAACCATGAAACCTGAGTAAAGGTAGAGATTTGGGTAGCTGAACTGATACTTAACCTCAGTTGCATCCAGTCCGGTTTCCTCTTTTACCTCTCTTGCCATACCTTCTTCGCCTGTTTCATCCATGTCAACAAAACCACCTGGCAAATCGAGTGCCCCCTTGGCTGGGTCTTTCTTCCGCCTTACTACCAGTAGTTCTTCCTTGCTGTTGAGTATGAGAGCTACCGTAGCACTGCTCGGATTGAGGTAATAAGAGAATCCGCAGTCCTTACACTTCTTGCTCTTGATGTTGTTGATTTCGAAATGATTAGAGCCGCAAACCGGGCAAAACTGAAACTTATCTAATACGTGACTCATATTATGATTAATGTATAATGATTAATGTATAATGGAAAAGAATTTATCATCATGTTATAATTGAAAAGCGGCCGGTCTTTGACTGTTGAACAAAGATCGACCGCTGATGATATTTTGATAATTATTACCAATTGTCTGTACGGAATGGGAAGAGAGGCAGATTGCCTGTATTTGCCATATTGCCGAGCTGGAAGTTGCGGAAACAGTAGCGAAGGGCAACTGGCTTCTTTACCTCAGGACTGGTTACGATGACGCACTCGTTCCAAGGATCGTTGCCTTCCTGCCAGAAGTGCTTGGCTGTAGCCTTATGGAATACCTTATCTTCGCCAGCAACTTCGAAGCCTTCGATACCTTCAAAGCGGTTATAGGCTCCGTAGGTGTTGTCGAAATGCACCTTTACAGTATCACCTACAATCTTCATCTCCTTGAAGGTCATGCTCTCGCTGAAGAGTCCCTTCATACCATAAGTCTTACTGAGTGCCTGGAGTGCAAGGCGTTCGCCTACAGGCTGTTTCTGGCATGGATGAATCTGCTCAACCTCGTATGGATAAACCAGATCTTCGGTACAGACGATGCCGCTGTTTGGAATCACCTTGGCTGCATTGAACTGCTGTTCGCGGAGCTTAGCTCCCCAATCGCCATTTACGTCGCCATTATGATAAGGTGCTATCTGTACGAAATAGAATGGCAGTTCGCCCTGCTTGAAGTCTCTGCGCCACTGGGCAACGAGGTCGGCAAGACGCTTGGTGTACTGACCGTCAGGGTCACCTACATTAGAACATCCCTGATAGAAGAGAATACCCTTTACGCTATAGTTGAGGATAGGGTGGAAGGTACCATTACCCCAGAGAAGAGGATAGAGAAAGTCCCACTTGAATTTAGGGTTCTTGGTCATCTTCACAGAGTCGAGGTCTTCCTTGGTGTTCTTCTTCAGGTAGTCGCGGTCGAGCCAGCTTTCTACACGGCTTCCACCCTTGTTTGCCATGACCAGACCTACCGGAATATCAAGAGCCTTGTTTACTACCTGTGCAAAGAAGTATCCTGTAGCCGAAGCATCGCCTACGGTTTCCGGATTAACCTCCTTCCATTCGCAGTTGGCATCATCTAACGGCTTACTGCTCATTACGCTAGGAATCTTTACATAATGTACGCCTTTGTATTGGTTAGCTTCGAGCACCGCCTTGTTGTAACCTTCTACAGGACAGTTGCCGAATCCTTTTACTGGCATCTCCATGTTGCTCTGACCTGCGCAAACCCATACTTCTCCTGCCAGTACATTGTTGAGAGTGGTCTTTTCGCCATCATCGAAAGTGATGGAGAGTGGGGTGTAGCTCGCCTTCGGGGTCTGTACTTTAACCGCCCATTTGCCGTCTTTGCCGGTCTTGGCAGAATATTTCTGTGTCGACCATGAGGTAGTAACCTCTACGGTAGTTCCTGGTTTGTCCCATCCCCAGAGGTTAGCCTCTGTGTTTTGCTGTAAAATCATGTTGTCACCCAAGATGTGTGGCAACTTTACTTTAGCCTGCGCTCCTGTTGTGATAAGTGCCAAGGCTGCCATTGCTAAAAATTTCTTGTTCATTTTTTAGGGTTTAAAAGTTTATCTTTGTCTTGTTCTTAAGTTCCTTGTATGGTTCGTATTTCTGATATTGCCATCATGTTGTCATAAAAGCAGATACAGAACTGGCGTTAAAGAATAAGAGTTAGAAGCTGGAAGATGAAAAGCCGAAACTGTTCTCTCCTAACTTCTAACTCCTGATTATTTTAAAGAAGGTTCTTGATGGCTGCCTCTATGTCCTTGATCTGTGCATCACGTGCCTGCAGGGTGTTGCTGCGGTCGATCAGGAAGAAGGTTGGGATGCTCTGAACATTATAGAGAGCCAGACTCTTGCCCTGAATGCCATCTTCATCGCGTACGCAAATCCAAGGAATGGCAGCGGTAGAGGTCTTCCAGAAGTGCTCATCAGGGTCAACTGATACCTGATAAATCTCCAGTCCGGCAGCATGATACTTGTTGTAGAGCTCACGCAACATCATGATACGCTTGGTGCTCTCTTTGCTTGCGAAGAGATGGAAGTCGAGCAATACCACCTTACCCTTCAGGTCGGAGAGACGGCGTACCTGTCCCTTGTTGTCCTGAAGTGCAAGTTCGATGCATCCGTTTACGCTCACCTTGCTGGCATCAATCTGCTGCTGTGCCATCTGGTTCTCGATGATGCGGATGTCCTTCATTCCCTCGATGGCGATATTGTGGAGGTTCTTGCCACGCTCGGCGCCAGGATAATAGGTATCCCAACTGGTTGCTACGGCAGCAAATACCTTCACGTCGTCCTTGTTGTTGCGAGGGTTGAAGATGAGCGTATTCATGTTACCCAACTGTACAGTCTGGAAGAGCGCATAGTAAGCGTATGCCTTCATTGGCTCCTTGAAAATGTAGTTGGCCTTGATGTCCTGTTTGTAAGCCTGGAGCATGCGGCCCACGATAGATTCGATAGAATCGTTGCCGATGTTAGGATCTTTTACGAGGCCGTTGATATTGCTCTGGAGAGTCATCTGCTTAAGAGACAGCTCCTTAATCTTGTTGCAGTTTTCAGAACCTTCCACTTCGTATTTGAAACTCATCTGCGGATAAGCCGCCTTTACCTTGATGGTTTCTGTTGAATCGATGGAAAGATTGATGGTTTGGTTGGCAATGCGTAAGCGGTAGAACTCTGGGGTAACAGAGTCCATTGCAGCCTCGTCGAAGGCAAAGGCACCATCCTCGCCCAGTTTCACAGAGTCGATTTTCACAGGACCGTTCAGGCTGATGTTCTCCAGATAGAGCATAGAGTCTTGAGCCTCTGTGATATTGCCGTTAATATGGAATTTCTTGTTGTTACAAGAAGTCAATGCCAGAGCAGCTACCATAATCGCTGCCACTGAATAGAGTCTAGTTATCTTCATGAATTTTATTATTTTTGCAAAATTATCGAGTGCAAAGATAGTAATAAAATTGCGAATAATGCACCTTCTATAGATAAATTATTTAAAAAAGTGGAAAATAATTGCTGATTTATTTGTTTATTAATAATTAAAGAGGTATCTTTGCAGCGTTTTAGATATTTTAGATGTTAGACAAAACAATAAGTTTTTAAATTTAGATGAACGTAATTACAAAAAGTGTTCAGTTGCCTGATGGAAGAACCATCACAATTGAGACCGGAAAAGTTGCAAAACAGGCTGATGGTGCTGCGGTTCTCCGCATGGGTAACACAGTACTTCTCGCAACTGTTTGTGCAGCAAAGGATGCAGTTCCGGGTACAGATTTTATGCCTTTGCAAGTAGATTATCGTGAGCAGTACAGTGCTGCTGGTCGTTTCCCTGGTGGTTTCACCAAGCGCGAAGGCAAAGCCAGCGATGAGGAGATCCTTACCTCTCGCCTTGTGGACCGTGCTTTGCGTCCACTTTTCCCTTCTAACTACCATGCAGAAGTTTATGTACAGGTAATGTTGCTCTCAGCCGATGGTGTTGACCAGCCAGATGCCCTCGCAGGTTTCGCTGCTTCAGCTGCCATGGCTTGTTCAGATATTCCTTTCGAGTACTATATCTCTGAGGTTCGTGTAGCCCGTATCAATGGTGAGTATGTTGTTAACCCTACATTCCAGCAGATGGAAGAGGCTGACATGGATATCATGGTTGGTGCTACCAAGGACAACATCATGATGGTAGAAGGTGAGATGAAGGAAGTTTCTGAGCAGGATCTCATTGGTGCCCTCAAGGTGGCTGCCGAGGCTATTAAGCCTATGTGCGAGCTCCAGTATGAGTTGGCTAAGGAGAAGGGTACTGACGTAAAGCGTAAGTACGACCACGAGATCAATGATGAGGAACTCCGTGAGCAGATCAAGTCTGAGCTTTACAAGCCAGCTTATGATATCAACCACCAGGCTTTGGAGAAGCATGCACGTCAGGATGCTTTCGACAAGGTTTTGGCTGATTTCCTCGAGAAGTATGACGCTGCTCATACCGATCTTTCTGAGGAAGACTTGGAGGAGAAGCACGCTGAGGCTACCCGTTACTATGATGATGTAATGCGCGATGCTATGCGCCGTTGCATCCTCGACGAGGGCTTGCGCCTTGATGGTCGTGCTACTACAGATATCCGTCCTATCTGGTGCGAGGTATCTCCACTCCCAATGCCTCACGGAAGCGCTATCTTCCAGCGTGGTGAGACCATGTCTCTCTCTACATGTACTCTCGGTACCAAGATGGACGAGAAGCTTATCGACGGTGTGCTCGAGAAGAGCTACCAGCGCTTCCTCCTTCACTATAACTTCCCTCCATTCTCAACAGGTGAGGCTAAGGCTCAGCGCGGCGTAGGCCGTCGTGAGATTGGTCACGGTCACTTGGCATGGCGTGGTTTGAAGGGTCAGATTCCTGCTGACTTCCCTTACACAGTTCGTTTGGTAAGCCAGATTCTCGAGTCTAACGGTTCTTCTTCTATGGCTACTGTTTGTGCTGGTACTCTCGCCCTGATGGATGCAGGTGTTCCTATGAAGAAGCCAGTTTCTGGTATCGCTATGGGTCTTATCAAGAACCCAGGTGAGGACAAGTACGCTATCCTCAGTGATATCCTCGGTGATGAGGATCACTTGGGTGATATGGACTTCAAGACTACAGGTACACGCGATGGTTTGACCGCTACACAGATGGATATCAAGTGTGACGGTTTGAGCTTCGAGATTCTTGAGGAGGCTTTGATGCAGGCTAAGGCTGGTCGTGAGCATATCCTCAACTGCATGATGGAGACTATCTCTGAGCCACGTGCTGAGATGAAACCACAGGTTCCACGTATCGTAGCATTCGATATTCCTAAGGAGTTCATCGGTGCTGTTATCGGCCCTGGTGGTAAGATTATCCAGCAGATGCAGGAGGATACCGGTGCTACTATCACTATCGAGGAGACTGATGGTAAGGGTCACGTACAGGTATCTGCTCCTAACAAGGATTCTATCGATGCAGCTTTGGCAAAGATCAAGGCTATCGTAGCTGTTCCTGAGGTAGGTGAGGTTTACGAGGGTACTGTTCGTTCTATCATGCCTTACGGTTGCTTCGTAGAGATTCTCCCTGGTAAGGATGGTTTGCTCCATATCTCTGAGATTGATTGGAAGCGTCTTGAGACAGTTGAAGAGGCTGGCATCAAGGAAGGTGACAAGATCAAGGTGAAGTTGATGGAGATTGATCCTAAGACTGGCAAGTACAAGCTCTCTCACCGTGTGTTGATGGAGAAGCCAGAGGGTTATGTAGAGCGTGAGCGTCGTCCACGTCCAGAGCGTGGTGAGCGTCGTGGTCGTCGTGATGATCGTCATGAGGGTCGTGGTGAGCGTCCAGCTCGTCAGCCACGTCGTTACGAGCATCGTAATGATGAGCAGGCTCCTAAGGAGTTCAACGACTCTTTGGATCACAACAATGATGTAGAATAATCTGAGTATTATACACATTATTATATATAAAGAGGGTGCGTCATAAGTCCATGACACACCCTCATTTTTTTGTTTGACTAGCATGTGTGTTGTCTAATGGGTGCAAGTCCCTAACGAGCCCTAGTAGTGGGAATCGTCTAGCCAGAGAGACAAGGGTGTCCGTGGTGACGCGGAATCTGAAAGAAGTCAGC
>NZ_CDRSSE010000056.1:0-22604 GCF_977051555.1 Segatella sp. | reverse complement strand
CATAACCCATTATCAGGTGGTTATTGCGGTGAGGTCCCACCTCTTCCCATTCCGAACAGAGAAGTTAAGCTCACTTGCGCCGATGGTACTGCAATGCAATGCGGGAGAGTAGGTAGCCGCCTCCTTTCAATTTCAGAAGCCTCGATTACGAAAGTAGTCGGGGCTTTTCTGTTTAATAACACTGGCTATTTAGTATAATTACCCTTGCTATATAATATAATAACCCCTCGCTATTTACCATAATAGCGAGGGGCATTTCTGCGATATTCTGAGTGCTTTGTCTACTGCTTGGTGAATTTCAGTTTTTTAGGAATCTTCACCCATTTCCGGTTTCGGGCAATTTTCAGGTTACTTCCTTCTTTCTGCTGCAACTCGTAACTACCATCGGGCAAGGCTATGAGGTCGGCAGTAAGATCTTCGCTCCCGTAATCATTGATAATGGATAGATGAGCGGTCTTTCCCTCGATGTCAGCATCTGTAATCAGCCATTTGCGACTATCACGTCTGTCACCGAAATATCCGGGCATTTCACCGAACAGTTCCTGTCCTGGAACCTTGAGGTTCTTATGGTAGAAGTCTATATTCATATAGACATCATACTCTTTGTTTGTAATCTTCCCCTTGAATAGGGTGCTGTCTGTTTGTGCCATACTAGATATACTAATTAGGCATAATAATGTTGCTAAAATCTTTCTTTTCATCTCTTTTTTCAATTAACTGCGACAAAGTTATTCATTTAAATCAAGAAAACTGCATTTTTTTTAGGATTTTAATAAGATTAATTCGTTTTTTTGCAAATATTTATCTATCTTTGCGGTGTTTATTGATAATTATATATGGAAAAGAAAAGATTATTTCCAGATTACATATTTGAGTCTAGTTGGGAAGTGTGTAATAAAGTTGGTGGTATCTACACCGTTCTTTCAACACGAGCTAAGACTCTTACGGAAAGGTTAAAGGATCAACTAATCTTCATTGGTCCTGATTGCTGGGGAGACAAGGTGAATCCTTATTTCTCTCAAGATGATACGCTTTATGCGGCGTGGAAAACAGAAGCTCTGAAAGAGGGCTTAAAGGTTAAAGTAGGTAGATGGAATATACCGGGAGAGCCAGTAGCTGTTTTAGTAGATTTCAATCCTTACTATGCTGTTAAAGACCAGATCTATGGACAACTATGGCAGGACTATCAGGTTGATAGTCTTCATGCTTATGGTGACTATGACGAAGCATCGATGTTCTCTTATGCTGCCGCTCTGGTAGTAGAGAGTTTCTACAAACATGTCGTTGGAAAAGGCAAGAAAGTTATCTATCATGGAAATGAATGGATGACAGGACTTGGTGTGCTCTATGTGAACAAGCATCTTCCTGAGGTGGCTACAGTGTTCACCACGCATGCTACAAGTATCGGTCGTAGTATTGCCGGTAATAATAAGCCTCTTTACGATTATCTTTTTGCCTATAATGGTGATCAGATGGCGCAGGAACTCAATATGCAAAGCAAGCATTCTATAGAAAAGCAGACTGCTAAGTATGTTGATTGTTTCACAACAGTGAGTGATATTACTGCCAACGAGTGCAAGGAATTGCTCGATAAACCGGTAGATTTCGTTTTGCCTAACGGATTTGACAATAGTTTTGTACCTAAAGCAAGTACCTTTACAAAGAAACGTAAGGAGGCAAGAAAGCGTTTGCTCGATGTAGCCAATGCTTTGATGGGTACAGATTTGGATGATGATACGCTCATCGTTTCTACCAGCGGACGCTACGAGTTCCGCAACAAGGGTATCGATGTCTATATTGAGGCTATGAACCGACTGCTTCGTGACAACAATTTGAAGAAGAATGTATTGGCATTCATTGACGTACCTGGTTGGGTAGGAGATCCACGTCAGGATCTGTTGGATCGTCTGAATAGCGGTAAGAAGTTTGACACGCCATTGGAGGTTCCGGAGATTACCCATTGGTTGCATAATATGAGTCATGATAATGTATTGGGTATGCTGAAGTACTTCAACATGCATAATAATAAGGAAGACAAGGTGAAACTGATATTCTTACCTTGCTACTTGACAGGCGATGATGGCATTATCAACAAGAGCTACTATGATGTAGTGTTGGGTAATGACCTCTGTATCTATCCTTCTTATTATGAGCCATGGGGATATACTCCATTGGAGGCTGTTGCGTTCAAGGTGCCTTGTATCACCACCGATTTGGCTGGTTTCGGTCTTTGGGCTAACTCAGAGAAGGGAAGTTACAGTGAGATAGAGGATGGTGTGAAGGTTATCAAGCGTACCGACTATAATTATTCTGAGGTAGCTGATGCTATCAAGGATACCGTAGCTAAGTACTCGGGATTCACCAAGACACAGGTGAACAAGTGTCGTAAAAATGCTGAGATTCTTTCAGAAAAAGCATTGTGGAAACACTTTATCGAGTATTACTATGATGCTTATGACTTTGCCCTGCGCAAGGCTGAAGTTCGTATGAAGAAATAATAATCTCTCTCTTGATGGCGTTAGCCATAAAACAAATATTTGGATTCTGCAAGAATCGCTATGTTTGCAAGATAGAAAATATACATCTTAAAAATAAAACACAATGAAAATTAAGGCAGACTATGCTAATGCTCCTCAATGGAAGGAGACAACCATTAAATCAAGCCTTCCTAAGGAGTTGAAGTGCTTGGATGAAATCGCTCACAATATGTGGTGGGCATGGAATTATGAAGGTCGTGACTTGTTCAAGAGTCTTGATCCAGACTTGTACGAGAAGTGTAATGCTAACCCTGTATTGCTCTTGGAACGTTTGAGCTACGACCGCAAGGAGGCTATTGTTAAGGACAAGGAGACAATGGCTAAGGTTAAGAACGTCTATAAGATGTTCCGCGAGTACATGGATGTGAAGCCTAATGCTAAGCGCCCTTCAGTTGCTTACTTCTGCATGGAGTATGGTATCAACCAGGTAGTTAAGATTTACTCTGGTGGTCTTGGTATGCTTGCTGGTGACTACTTGAAGGAGGCATCTGACAGCAACGTGGATATGTGTGCTGTTGGTTTCCTCTACAGATATGGTTATTTCAAGCAGTCTTTGAGTATGGATGGTCAGCAGATTGCTAACTATGATGCCCAGAACTTCAACTCTCTCCCTATCGAGCGAGTATATGATGAGAATGGTAACCCATTGGTAGTTGATGTACCTTACACAAACTATCAGGTACATGCATACGTATGGCAGATGAATGTAGGTCGTATCAAGTTGTATCTTCTGGATACAGATAATGATATGAACTCAGAGTTCGACCGTCCTATCACTCACTCACTCTATGGTGGTGACTGGGAGAATCGCTTGAAGCAGGAAATCTTGCTGGGTATCGGCGGTATCTTGACTTTGAAGAAACTTGGCATCAAGAAGGAGATTTATCACTGCAATGAGGGTCATGCTGCTCTCTGCAACTTGCAGCGTCTCTGCGACTACATCGAGGAGGATGGCTTGAACTTCAACCAGGCTCTCGAGTTGGTTCGCGCTTCTTCTCTCTATACTGTTCATACTCCAGTGCCAGCTGGTCATGACTACTTCGACGAGGCTCTCTTCGGCAAGTACATGGGTGGCTATCCACAGCGCCTTGGCATCTCTTGGGATGAGTTCATCGGTATGGGTCGTGAAAATGCAGATGATCACAACGAGCGTTTCTGCCTCTCTACATTCGCATGCAACACTTGCCAGGAGGTTAATGGTGTAAGTAAGCTTCACGGTTGGGTAAGCCAGCAGATGTTCGCTAATATCTGGAAGGGTTACTTCCCAGAGGAAAACCACGTAGGTTATGTAACCAATGGTGTTCACTTCCCAACTTGGACAGCAACAGAGTGGCGTAAGCTCTACGATACATATTTCGACAAGAACTTCATGAACGACCAGAGCAACGAGGAAATCTGGCATGCCATCTACAATGTTTCAGATGCAGAAATCTGGAATACCCGTATGGCATTGAAGAAGAAGCTCGTAGCTTATATCCGTGAGAAGTTCACACAGACATGGTTGAAGAACCAGGGGGATCCTGCTCGTGTAGTATCTTTGCTCGAGCGTATCAACCCTAACGCTTTGATGATTGGTTTCTGCCGTCGTTTCGCTACATACAAACGTGCTCACTTGCTCTTCACCGACTTGGATCGCTTGTCTAAGATCGTTAACGATCCAGAGCACCCAGTATTGTTCTTCTTCTCAGGTAAGGCTCACCCAGCTGATGGTGCTGGTCAGGGCTTGATCAAGAAGATTTTCGAGATCAGTCAGCGTCCTGAGTTCCTTGGCAAGATTATCTTCCTCGAGGATTACGATATGACTTTGGCTCGCCGTCTGGTTTCAGGTGTTGATATCTGGATGAATACTCCTACACGTCCATTGGAGGCTTCTGGTACATCTGGCGAGAAGGCTGAGATGAACGGTGTTGTCAACCTCTCTGTACTTGATGGTTGGTGGGTAGAAGGTTACCGCGAGGGTGCTGGTTGGGCTCTTCCTGAGAAGCGTACATACCAGAACCAGGGTTACCAGGATCAGCTTGATGCTGCTACTATCTACAACCTCTTGGAGAACGACATCATCCCAATGTACTACAATAAGAACAAGGAAGGCTTCAGCAAGGAGTGGATCCAGGTAGTAAAGAACTCTATCGCTACTATCGCTCCTCACTACACAATGAAGCGCCAGTTGGATGACTACTATGATAAGTTCTACAATAAGGAGGCTGCCCGCTTCAAGAAGTTGAGCGCTAATGACAATGCCCTTGCTAAGGAGATTGCACTCTGGAAGGAGAGCGTAGCTGAGCGTTGGGATGGTATCCACGTAGTATCTAAGGACGACTGCATGCTGATGGCTGCTGAGACTGGTCAGAAGATCAAGGTTCAGTATGTTATCGATGAGCAGGGCTTGAACGATGCTGTAGGTTTGGAGCTTGTTGTATTGAAGGAGCAGCCTGAGGATGGCAAGCAGATTTATGCTGTTTATCCATTCAAGATGGTTGGTCATGAGGGTAACAACTTTACATTCGAGGCTGAGATTGAGCCAATCAATGCTGGTTCATTCAAGACAGGCGTACGTATGTATCCTAAGAATGATAAGTTGCCACACCGTCAGGACTTCTGCTACGTGAAGTGGTTGAACTAATATAATAGCGACATTGTCACATTATAAATATATGAATCCTGTATCTCTTTTGGGGGTACAGGATTTTTTGTTTCAAAACGAACAGCGAATAGCGATATTGAAGATGTAGAAACTTTGAAAGTGAATTGTGAAAAGTGAATTGTGAATGTAGATTAGAAATAGAGAAGGGGAAGAATGGAATCATAAAAAAGGAGTCTTCCTTTTTTGTAAGAAAGACTCCTTGTAAACTTGTATGATGATATTTCCTTATACCAGATACTGAGAAGAGATACTCTCGTTATCCTCAACACGGCGAATGGTTTCTGCAAACATATCTGCAATAGAAATCTGCTTAACCTTTGCGCAACGCTTGGTGTAAGGGATGGAATCAGTGAATACTATCTCCTCAAGAGCTGAATCCTGAACACGCTCAGATGCAGGACCACTCATCACGCAGTGAGATGCGCATGCGCGAACAGTCTTTGCACCAGCCTGCTTCATGATATCGGCAGCCTTAGTGATAGTACCGGCTGTATCGACCATATCATCAATGATGACGACATTCTTGTCTTTTACATCACCGATAATCTGCATGCTTGCTACTACATTGGCACGAGCACGGGTCTTGTTGCAGAGCACGAGAGGGCAGCCAAAGTACTTGGCATAAGTGTTGGCACGCTTAGAACCACCTACGTCTGGAGAAGCAATGACCATATCCTCGAGGCGCAAGCTCTGCAGGTATGGCAAAATAACGCCAGATGCATAGAGGTGATCTACAGGAACATCAAAGAAGCCCTGAATCTGATCAGCATGGAGGTCCATGGTGATGAGACGGTCGATACCGGCAACGCTGAGCAAGTCGGCTACCAACTTAGCGCCGATGCTGACACGTGGCTTGTCCTTACGATCCTGACGAGCCCATCCGAAGTAAGGAACAACAGCAATAATATGGCGGGCAGAAGCACGCTTTGCTGCGTCAATCATCAGGAGCAACTCCATCAAGTTGTCTGAATTAGGGAATGTACTCTGTACGAGGAACACATCGCGTCCGCGGATAGACTCCTCGAAAGATACGCCAAATTCACCATCAGAGAACTTGGTTACAACCAAATTACCCAGTGGGCAACCTAAACTAGCGCAGATTTTTTCTGCAAGGTATCTCGAGTTAGTACCAGAGAATACCAAAAAAGAGTTTTTGTCACTCATTTTTATTAGTGTTTATGTGTATTAATAGTTATTTTTATCTATTCTCATGTAGGGGATGAATCTTTTTTCGGGAAACTCCGGGTTAGCTGATAGCCTTTCTCAATTTCTCGAAGTGAAGAATCAGCTCTTTGAAATCGCGCTCGTTGTGAATGTCGAAACGGTTCCAGAGATCTCCACAGATTACTACTCCTCCAAATCCGAGTTCCTTGGCAATCTTGAGATTTTCCAGACTCATGCCTCCCAAGGCGTATACCTTCTTGTCTATGAGTCCTGCCTTGGCTGCATTCTCAAGCTGCTGCAGATTGAAGGAAGACTTTTCATCTTTAAACTCAATACAGTCGAAGATGTTTTTCAGAAACACATAGTTTGATTTCTTCTTCATCTCTTTCAGCATCGAGAGATCTGTGCAGGTGCGACTGAACTTGCCTTTGTATCCATCCGGTACCGGTGCTAGCGGATCGTCTATATGGATTCCTGCTAAATCATACTCCTGTTTGAGGTAATAATGATCATGAACAGTAATCTTGCGAAGATAGTCTTCAGGCAGTAACGTGAGCAGTCGCTCAGCATACATTGGTGACGAACCTGGCTTGAAAAGATGCAGGTTGTCCATGCCCTCGTCGAACAGCGAGGATAGTATTTTATCTTCTTCCACAAAGAATGTGGACTTGGTCATTATCGCTAATTTCATCGTCAAAATGATTTTTATGATGCAAAAGTATTAAAAAAAACGCAAACTAGCAATTATATTCGGGATAAAAAGCTATCTTTGCACCATAAAATTAATATTTATCAAGTTATGCAAGTAAATTTAGCGAATTTTAATGAGATTCATCGACCAATTTACGTTTTAGAGGAAGAACGTTTGCGACACAATCTGTCGCTCATCAGGAGTGTGGCTGAGCGTGCCGATATGGAAATTATTCTAGCTTTTAAGGCTTATGCTCTTTGGAAGACCTTCCCGATTTTCAGAGAGTATATTTCTTCGACCACGACCAGCTCTCTTAGCGAGGCAAAACTGGCATATTATGAATTTGGCAGTAAGGCGCATACATTCTCGCCGGCTTATACCGATTATGAGATTGATGAGATTGCACAATGCTCAAGTCATCTTACTTTCAACTCGCTTACGCAATATGAGCGATATCATGAACGGGCTCGTCGGGCAAATCCTGACATCAGACTGGGATTGAGAGTGAACCCGGAATATTCTGAAGTCGGTACATTGCTGTATAATCCTTGTGCGCCTGGAACCCGATTCGGAGTATCGGCAGATAAATTGCCTCAGACGTTGCCTTCTGATATCGAAGGATTCCATTGTCATTGTCACTGCGAGAGTGGGGCGGATGTCTTTGAACGGACGTTGGCTCATATCGAAGAGAAATTCTCTCCTTGGTTTCCGCAGTTGAAATGGATTAATTTCGGTGGCGGTCATCTGATGACCCGTAAGGATTATGATGTGGAACACCTTATTAATATAATAAAGGGATTTCACCAGCGCTATCCTCATCTCAAAATTATCATGGAACCTGGTAGTGCCTTTGGTTGGCAGACGGGCCCGCTTGTAACCCAAGTGGTGGATGTGGTTGAAGATAAAGGTATCAGGACAGCTATCATAAATGCCAGTTTTACCTGTCATATGCCCGACTGTCTGGAGATGCCGTATATGCCAGCGGTCAGAAATGCAGAAACCCTGGAGGTTGATGACCCGACGGAAGCTCCAGAGGGCGCACATGTATATAGAATAGGTGGCAACAGTTGTCTGAGTGGTGATTTTTTGGGATTCTGGAAATTTGATCATGAACTGGAAATAGGCGAGAATGTCATCTTCGAAGATATGCTGCATTATACCACGGTAAAGACAAATACCTTTAATGGAATCACTCATCCGTCAATAGGAATTGTACATTTAGATGGAAAATTGGAAATTTTAAGAGATTTCAGCTACGAAGATTATCGCAGTAGGATGGATTAGTATAATTTCCGTTTTTCCGATTTTACTGCCGGATAAGTTTAAAAAGCGGCAAAATAAGGCTTGAAATGTGTGTTTTGTTCACTAAAAAGGGCAAAATGCACATTTTTTTTCAAAAAAAACGCAGAAAAGTTTGGTAATTCAGAAAAAAGTAGTACCTTTGCACTCGCATTCAGAGGAACGCTCCTAAGTGATAGGAAAAACTGCGGAAATAGCTCAGTTGGTAGAGCACAACCTTGCCAAGGTTGGGGTCGCGGGTCCGAGTCCCGTTTTCCGCTCAATTTTTATGAAACAACATCAAGCTTTATCTTGGTCAGATAATTGATGGCAATATGCTTGGAGAGGTGGCGGAATTGGTAGACGCGCTACTTTGAGGGGGTAGTGACAATTGTGTCGTGGGAGTTCGAGTCTCCTCCTCTTCACTGGTATTGTTATCTTACAAGCGGAAATAGCTCAGTTGGTAGAGCACAACCTTGCCAAGGTTGGGGTCGCGGGTCCGAGTCCCGTTTTCCGCTCGATCATTTTTGTATTAAGCCAAGATAGGTTTAAGTTTAGGGCCCAAGTGGCGGAATTGGTAGACGCGCACGTTTCAGGTGCGTGTGTTTCACAACGTGCAGGTTCGAGTCCTGTCTTGGGCACAATGTTTAAATTAGCTTAGTGTTGGAGAGGTGGCGGAATTGGTAGACGCGCTACTTTGAGGGGGTAGTGACAATTGTGTCGTGGGAGTTCGAGTCTCCTCCTCTTCACTTTATTGTTGTTTTACAAGCGGAAATAGCTCAGTTGGTAGAGCACAACCTTGCCAAGGTTGGGGTCGCGGGTCCGAGTCCCGTTTTCCGCTCTTTTTTTTTGAACTCGAGAAACATACCCATTTATGAATTTATATTTAAGATATTTTGATCAGGAGACATTGGTTACTAATGTTGATGATGCTATTGGTTTTTTAAAGAGTATTCCTGAGATTGAGATGGATGCGGAACTAGAGGCAGATGTTCGTGAATATGCCGCTAGCGATTTGTCGTATCCGAAAAGATATAAGGTCCGCCCACGTGTTTATTTCATTGTGATAAAGACTACGGCGCCAACCATGCAGGATTTTAAAGATAAGAAAGCGTTGCGTACTCCTACTCCTGCAGAGAGGATGGAGAACCCTGTTGTTGCCAGTTTGGCACAGGAGGCTCCAGGCTGGTATGAAGGAGCGCTTGATTTCAAGCGTGTAGTGATGGTACCTGCTACAGGAAAGTTTGAGTACCGTGATACTCATTTTGTTGCGGATGTAAAAGCTGAATCAGGTTTGGATTGTTATAATCGCATTGTAGATTATCTGCGCGATTGTGTTGATTCACGCAGCCAGTTCCCATCTGCAAAAGGTAAGAATTTCCATTTCCGCTATCTGGGAATGTGGAAGTAAATATTCAGAAATTTAAAAGATTCGTGTCATGAACAAGGTTATGCTAATTGGTAATGTAGGTAAAGATCCTGATATTCATTATTTTGAAGCAGATCAGGCAGTAGCTCAGGTTTCTCTTGCAACAACAGAGAAAGGATATACTTTGCCTAATGGTACCCAAGTGCCAGACCATACAGATTGGCACAATCTTGTTTTTTATCGTGGGCTTGCAAAGGTAGTAGAGAAGTATGTGCATAAGGGTGACCGCCTTTATGTGGAAGGAAGAATCCGCTACCGCTCCTATGATGACAAGCAGGGTAGAAGACAATACATTACAGAAATCTATGTAGATAATATGGAGATGTTGAGTACTCGCCCTGCTACTAAAGAACAATAATTATTAATTTTTAGCTCAGAAATTGGATATATCCACCATAACTGATGCCTTCGGTGATGTGATGCTGATGCAGCCTTCCGCCGGGGTTATTGTAGCTGCTGTACTTGCAGCTATATTGTTAGGCATGTCTGCTTTTGCCAGTGGTTCCGAAATTGCTTTTTTCAGTTTATCACCAACTGATGTTGCGGAACTTGAGGATGAAAAGACTGATGCCGATAAGAAAATACAGATGTTGCGTGATGATTCTGAACGAACGTTGGCTACCATTTTGATAACCAATAATTTTGTGAATGTCACAATCATCATGCTCCTTAATTATGTATTCGCAGGAATCGTAGAGTTTGGTCCTAAAGCTTATTGGCTTCAGTTCCTCATCATTACGGTTATTCTTACTTTCTTGCTTTTGCTTTTTGGTGAGATTATGCCGAAAGTGTATGCCCGCCAGGATTCCCTGAAGTTCTGTCGCCGTTGCGTAGGGGGAATTCTGTTTGTCAGAAAGTTGTTCTGGCCTTTAGAAACTATCTTGCTCAAAAGCGGTATTCTTGCTGAAAAGATTATACAGAAGGAAAACCATGTGCTGAGTGTTGATGACTTGGAACAGGCTCTGGAACTGACTGATAAGAATGATATCAAGGACGAGCAGAGCATGCTGAAGGGTATCATCCGCTTTGGCGATGAAACAGCCAAGGAGGTGATGACCAGCCGACAGAATATTGTTGACCTGGATATCCGCAGCACCTATCCGGAAGTATTGAAGTGTATTGAAGAGAATAACTACAGTCGTATTCCTGTTTATCAGGATAATACGGATAATATTCGTGGCGTGCTGTATATCAAGGACTTACTGCCTCATCTTACGAAGGCTTCCAACTTCCGTTGGCAGAGTCTGATTCGTCCTCCTTATTTCGTTCCGGAAACCAAGAAGATAGATGATCTGCTTCGCGAGTTCCAGGATAACAAGGTTCATATTGCCATTGTGGTAGATGAGTTTGGTGGAACATCAGGTATTGTTACTCTCGAAGATATTCTGGAGGAAATCGTAGGTGAAATCAATGATGAATACGATGAGGAGGAGAAGTTCTACTCGAAATTAAATTACAACACCTTTATCTTTGAAGGTAAAACTCTTCTTTCTGATTTCTGCAAAATTCTGAATGTGGATGACGAAGAGTTTGAAGAGGTTGAGGGTGATGCAGATTCTCTGGCAGGCTTACTCTTGGAGATTAAGGGCGATTTCCCAAGTATGCACGAGAAGATAGATTATAAGAACTATACTTTCGAGGTTATGCAAATAGAGGAGCGTCGCATCAGCAAGATTAAGGTGACGGTACATCCTTTGAAAGATAACGTGGAGGATTCTTCTAAGTAATCATCTGGGTCTTATTATAAACAGATAATAGAAATATGGCAGTAGTCAATATACGAGAAGTTTATCCGGGAGTGAGCCTGGGCTTATGGCAGATGGATGAAACTGCAGAACAGTTGTTCGAGCAGTATCCTCACCTGCAGGCTTACCGCTCCCAGGTGGAAGAGAAATATAAGAACGATGGCAGGAAACTGGAGTTTCTTGCCATTCGTGCATTAATGTATGAGATGCTCAAGACGAACGGAGCTTCCAAGGGCTTGCTTTCTCATGCGGGTGACATTACCCACAACGAGGCTGGCAAGCCATTGTTCCGTGGTTATCATATCAGCGTTTCGCATACCAAAGGTTATGCTGCGCTTATTCTTTCCAAAAATCAGGAAGTGGCGGTGGATATCGAATATTTCAGCGATAGGGTAGAGCGCATCGCATCCAAATTCCTGCGCAAGGATGAGAAGGCGGAAGATCTGGATGCCAAGCTTGTGCATTGGTGTGCCAAGGAAACGGTCTTTAAGTTATTCTCTGAAGAAAACCTGATGTTTGAGGATATGCGGGTGAAGCCGTTTGATACGATGGCAGATTGGTCGTGTGATGTGGAGAATCTCAAGAGCAGAAAGATGGCGCATGTAGATTTCGAGTTAACCATGGAATTTGTATTGACTTATGCTGCGCTGTAATATCCTTTCCATCTTCCTGGCATTCAGTCTGTTGGCTGGAGCTCAGGAATGGAAAGTAGTGAGAGAGAATGCTCAGAAAGCTTTTCCGAAAACCGTGACTGCGGGCAACTACAGTGGCATTGCTCATCTGCATGATGATATCTATGCGGTGGTAAGCGACAAGTCGGATAGTGCCCTGTATTTCAATTTCCGGATTCAGGTGAATCCCAAGACCGGTGAACTGGAACAGGTAGAGAATCTTGGGTTTACCGAGAGAACAGATGGAACTCTGAACGATGGAAAGCCTTGGCAGGGGCAGGAGAAAGGCTTTGATCACGAAGCCATTGTGAAGGTTTCTGATTCTACCTTGGTAATAGCAAGCGAAGGATATTGCCGTTTAAAGGAATATCCTGTTCTGCCTACTTCGGCTAATGCTCCCAAGATTAGCTATCAGCAGACCCTTTGGGAGAGCAGATGGCTTTCTTCTGATTTTTATCCAAATTATAATTTTGAGTCTCTGGCTTTTGATTCCGTCCGTCAGTATCTCTGGACGATTCCTGAGAGTACGTTTCGCAAGGACGGACAGCCTGCTACTCCTCAAAACGGATTGGCCAACCAGCTTCGTTTGATGAGGTTTGATTGGGGAAAGATGAAGAAAGAGAGTAGCAAGGAAGAGAGTAGCAAGAAAAATGGTAGCAAGAAAGACTCTCGTTATATGATGACCTATGCCTATCAGATGGATCAACCTTCTACCCATAAGAAAGCAGATATCTATGTGATGGGGGTGAGTGAGCTTTGCGCCTTGCCCGATGGTCAGCTCCTGGTTCTGGAGCGTGAGGCCTTTATCCCGAAGATCAAGATAGGTGCTTTCTGCAAGTGCAAGCTCTATCTTATCAATCCTTTGAATTCTGATGGGTTTTCTATGGAAGAGAAGTTTTCAGCAGATACTCCTTTCTTGAAAAAGAGAATGCTTACGGAATGGAAGACCGGTTTGTCGCTTTCCAAGCGTTCCTTTGCCAATTACGAAGGTATGTGTCTGGGACCCAAGTTGGAAGATGGTTCTCAGGTTGTCATCCTGCTGTCTGATTCTCAGGATCAATACGCCGGAGTATTGAAAGACTGGTTTAAGACGATTGTCATCAGAAAGGAATAAAGTTGTTATGTTGTAATCCTCAATCTCGTCCATAACCATCTAGGAATGAGTCGCCAGAGGAATACGAGGATATCATATCTCCAGTCTATCACCTTTACTTCCTTTCCGTTTTCGATAGCATTTACGATATGCTTCGCCACATCTTCCGGTTTGAGCTGCAGCGGATAGCTGCTGCCTGCGATGAGGTCGGTCTTTACGAAGCCTGGTCGGATATCTGTGATGGTGATAGGGAGATGGCGCATCCGTGTCTGCTGCGACAGGCATTCCAGATAATGGTTCTGGAATCGTTTGGTGGCAGAGTAGGCAGGGGCTGCACCGAGACCTTTGGTTCCGGCAATGGAAGTGATGCAGGCAATGCGGGCTTTGGGGTTGCAATGATGATGAGTAGCAAACCAGTTGAATGCCGTATCCACCATTCTCGTGAATCCCAAGCCGTTGGTTTCCAGGGTCTTCAATTCCTTTTCTATCTCCAGCGTATTATTCTGCCAGCCAATGCCAGAACTATGGAAATACAGGTCTATACCTCCCAACTTATCGATGAGTTCGAGAAGTTGGGTAGGAGCATCGGGAGAAGTTACGTCTATTTGCTGGTAGCAGGTAATGCCGCCCAGCGAAGTCTCCTTGCTATCAGGTGAGATTCCCTTTTGCAAGGTTGTCTTACCTTCAGTAATCAGAGCCTGTAATCTTTCTATTCTTCTTCCGGCTATTCCCACCTGCCAACCTTTTGCTGCAAGCAGTTTGGCCACTTCCATTCCGATGCCCGATGTGGCACCCATTACAATTGCTTTCTTTGCCATATTGTCCTATTATATAAGGTGAAGTCTTGATAGTGCTATTATAATATAAGGTGAAGTCTTGTCTAACTCTATCTAAATATCTAAATCGCTTTTACTCTTCAGCAGGTCTTCCGCCTTCTTCACGCTTCCTGCTTTCAGAATCAGTAGCTTTACTTCCTCGTAATCCGTATATTCCGGATTGCGTTCCATAAAGATGCGGCAGGCGCGGTCGATGAGTTTATGATTGATGAGCTTGGCGTTCACCATCTTGTTACCTTCCACCCGTCCTTGCCTTATCTGAAGAGAAGTACTGATCATATCCAGAATCATCTTCTGCGATGAACCGGCTTTCATGCGGGTACTTCCCGTTACGAATTCCGGTCCAGTGATGACTTCTACGGGATAATCGGCAGCTTGGGCGATAGGAGCGTGAGGATTGTTGACGATGCATCCCGTAGGAATGCCTGCCTCCTTGCAATGCTTCAGGATGGCGAGCACAAAGGGAGTTGTGCCACTTGCCGAAAAGCCCAGCACGAAATCATGCTTTGAGATATGTTTATCGCAGAGCTGGTGCCAACCATTCTCCAGGTCGTCTTCTCTGGATTCCCTGGTTTGCGTAAGGCAGCCGATGCCTCCGGGGAAGATGGCTTGTATCTGTGAACCGTCGATGCCATAGGTGTTCTGTACTTCGATGGTATCGAGTGTAGCCAGTCTTCCGCCCGTTCCGCAACCGGCATAGAAGAGTCTTCCGTCCTTCTTCAGCTGTCCTTCGATGGCGGAAATCAGTTGGTTGATGGCAGGCAATGCTTCTTCTATTGCCATAGCCACCTTCTTGTTTTCTGCATTGATATGAGCGGTGAGTTCATCCACGCTCATCTTTTCGAGATGTTCGTAGAGCGAGCTCTGCTCAGTTATTCTCTTTTCTACTTTATTTGGCATATTACTTCATCTTTAGGGTGTAGATTTTATGTAATGAAGCCTGGATGGTCGTGAAGACTATGGCTTGCAGTCATCTAGTGAGTTTTCTATCATCCGATGGGCTCCTATTCTTCTGCCAGAAAATAAACCGGTGCATTTCGGGAACCTTCTTTAATCAGGAACCCGGATTTTTCCAGTTTCTTCAGCCAGTTGAGTGCTGTCTGTTTACGGATATGAAATTCCGCTTCCAGTACTTTTCGGTTGATGGAACGGTTATGCTTCAGATACTCTCTTATTTTCTCCTTCAATGCATCTTCAGAGAAAGGGTAGGAGCGGGAAGTATATTGTGATTTCTCGAAATGGGTATTATATTTCACCTGTTTCAGCAAGTCTGCATTGGGGCGAAACTTGATGCCTCTTACGCTTACATATTCTGCTCTCACTTTATTGTCGGGTTTCAGTTCATCCATATCCAGATCTACCGAGAGCGAGAGGTATCCGATTTCCGGAATGTTGATACGCTTTCCATCTTGCAGGTCTTCTTCTATGATATCACGCAGTTTCATGAGTACGGACGAAACTTCGCCTTCTCCCAGGCAGCTATGTCTGGCGATTCGGCTGATCATCTCCTTGTCTGTCATAGCTGTTTGCTCAAAGATATGGGCGAATCGGCGAGTCTCTTCATTTCCTCCTGCATTGGGAAGATAATGGATCTCATATTTTATAGCCATCGTATTCTTCTTTCTGTTTAGCGATACAAAGGTAATCTTTTATTCTTAAACTACCAAATAAAAATGGCACTAATATGGATGAGTGGTTTGATTGATACGAATAAGCAGTGTTATTGATGTGGATGAGAACTGCTTTTCAATAGGAATAAGCATCGTAAGAAGTTTTTATAAGTTGTCGTAAGAAGTAGGATAAGTTGTTGGAACAGTAAGTATCTGTTGCCGGAAAAGTCACTTCCGTCAGTCGCACAACAGCTGTTGTGCAGTAAAATTTGTAACTCCCTTCATCATATTGCTATACCTTCCTTATTTCGTGATGATAGAATAAGGTGTATTTAGGCGTTGTCCCTCACCATAAGTCTTTGATTTCACTGAACATCAAAGGCTTATGGTGAGGGATTCTATTATTAGTTATGTCATTTTATCCATCAATCCAAATGCTTAAAGCTTTTGATAGCTTGAACTCTGGCATTTGTGCTATGATGCAACGACGCAAGAAATTGAATACTCCGTTATAACATTCCATTATTATCTTGCCATCCAAACTCAAAATGGCATAAGTATTATAGATTGGTAGGTAGTTGTTCCAACTTCCCTTTACCCGATAGTAGTCATTATCGCTTCCCATTTGATAAGTTTGGAAGCTTTTCTTGCTTAGTAAAGCTAAGCGAGATGAAGTGTCAGGAATACTGTTTAGTTCTTCCAATACTTTTGGAGTATCATAGTTGTCGCCATCTTGGTAACGTAATTGATAGAACTTCTCCAAGAAAGGGATGAACTCTTTGTCTAACAACTTTTCGTCAAGTGAGTAAACATAATAATCCTCTGTTTCTTGGCGAACGTAAATGTCTTCAAGGTGATACTCTTTTTCTATCTCCTTGAAAAATTCATCGAGTGGCATCTCGTCAAGATGCTTCGATACTTCTTTCTTTCCAATGGCTGTTTTTATTTTCAGCCCGATTGCTAAATAACATCCCATGATATTGTATTTTTAAGTTGTGTTAATGAGGTAAAGTAGTCACCTTTCATATGGCAATTCCTTCCCTTGTTACATTATGATTATACCATATCTATCAATATTAATATATGTGTTGCAAAAATACGAGTTTTCTTTCTAATCACCAAATTTTTAACATAAAATTCTGTCTAATATCTTAAAATAAGTGTTTGGTGAGTTTTTAATCTCTGTGGTGTCTGTGGCTTCATCCGATTAATAGGTCGTGCTTGTAGATAAGGTTCCAGTGAGCGTATCTTATTTTTCCATCACCAAATCTGCGAGCACGATGGCGGATTCCTTCTCATCCCTCGGTGCATCCTTTGATTTCCATGCCACGATGAAGCGGATTCGGGCAGCGGTTACCTTATAGCCTTTCAACTCCCATTTGCCTAGTTTCTCCTTCATCTTGATGGAGAGCTGGGCTATGTCTCTGCCTGTTGATGGGAGACAGAGGCAATAGTCGTGGTAGGTTAGCGGCATACCGCTTCTCAGGCAAAGGATAGCGTCCTTGTGAGGCTTGGAGAAGCCAAGGTTTACGTCCTTGTGTGAGAGCTGAAGCACTATTTCGTTGGGCTCATCATAGGCTTGGGCATCATAGAGATGCTGGGCACTTTTCAGACTGTCGAAGAGATTGCCGTTGGTGTGGATGGCAAGCGTACGCTTGGCACGGGTCATGCCCACATAGTATCGGCGCAGTATGTCATCGATAGGATGCTCGGGATGGGTAATGAGCATCAGTACATGGTCGAACTCATGGCCTTTTGCCTTGTGGATGGTGCTGACCACGATGTCTGATTTCAAAATGTCACAGAAGTCTTCTACTGATGATTCGAACACGAACTCCCTCAGGTCGCTGTGGTATTTGGCACGATTGGTCTGCTCAAATATCTGGAGGCTGCGGCGCAGATATGGCAAAGCCTGGCTGGTGGCATACTTTTGGAATGTCTGCTGCTTGGCTGCTTCCCAAATATCATCAGGTATGATAGGGGATTTCGTTTCCTTGATGCCTTGGTCTATCTTCTTCAAGAAGTATCTTACCTCTGCCAGATTCCAGAAGCGCAAGCCGTCCATTGATTGCACCAGCTTGGCCTTGATGCCATGACTGTGAAGAAGAGCCAGCATGATGACTGCCTCCTCATTGGTCTGCGTGAGGATACTGATGGTTTCGTTTTTCTTGCGAGAAGATGCATCGGCTTCTTTTGAAGCGTTACCTCCAAGTAATCGCGTAACATCTTCTAGGATAGGCTGATACATATAAACCTTTTTCTCCGGAATCTCGTACGGATGCTTCACGATTCTTACCTCTCCATCTTCTTGACTCATGGAGATGATAGGGGTAGATTTGATTCGCTGACGGATGTTGCGGGCGAAGTCGTTGGCAGCATCCACAATATGGCGAAGACTACGGTAATTCTCAGTCATCTCGATGAAACGGCTGTGCTCTGTCTGGGTCAATTCATAGAAATACTGCGAGTTGGAGCCCCTAAACTCATAGATGTTCTGGTCATCATCGCCTACGGCTATCACCCTCATCTCTTCGTTGGCTTTCATCAGAGCAGAGACAAGGGCATAGTCATCCTTGCTCATGTCTTGCGCCTCATCGATCACGAGCACGGTCTTGCTGATGCGATTGGGCTCCACTTCTCCATTGTTGATCATTTCGGCGGCTTGCTTAACCACATCTCCTGCCTCATCCAGATTGCCAACCCTGCCCAGCAGGTCGAAGCAGTAGGAATGGAAGGTCTTGATTTCCACGAAATGGGCGGCATTGCCGATGAGTAGCATCAGTCGCTGCTTGAATTCGGTAGCAGCTGCACGAGAGAAAGTAAGCATCAGGAGTTGCTCATGCTTTACATCTTCCAACAGCAGGAGAGAGGCAAGCTTATGTACGAGCACACGTGTCTTGCCGCTGCCAGGACCGGCAGCAACTACGATGCAGCGAGACTCGTGGTCGTCGATGATTTCCTTCTGTCGCTTGGAGAGTATTCCGAAGAGTTGCTTATACTTCGAAGGGGTTACGTTGCGCTCTATCTCTGTCTCCCGGTTGCCCTTGAAGTACTTTGAGATGAAGTGATGGTAGTCCATCTGGAAATAATCCTGCACATATTGCAGGGCAGCATCATAATCCCTTACCATCAGGTTGGCATATTCGCCCACGATGTGAATCTGCTGAATCTTCTGCTTGTAGAATTCATTGAGCATGCGATAATCTTCCTGCTTATAGCGGAGGCGAAGTTCCTTGGTGCGCTTAATCGCCATCGCATTGTAGAGTACCAGGAATCCTCCTTCCAGTTTCATGGCTCCTATCTTGGAGAGGTAGAGCAAGGCTTCCTCCACGTCTTCCAACTGCAGGGAAGAAAAGTCGGAGAAGAGTGACTGGTTGCCGGATTTCAGATTGTTCAGAAGTTCAACTACCGAGAATTGGAGAGGCTTCTCTCTTGAATCTACAGAAGAGCTATTGTTACTCTCTTCTGTTATAGTTTTACTGTTTTCTTCAGCCAGGCTGTATAGTCTTTCGATGATGAATCGGCAAACTTCAATTCGTCTTTCGAATCGCTTGATGATGGTCTCTATGTCCTTGTCTCTTGTCACGATAAGATTGCGGACGCCGTCTTCCTTCTTGTGCGCATAACCCTTCACTGCCAGGAAGTATAGCAGTGTGCGGATTTTCTTTTCGGTTGAAGTGTTGATGCCGTCGTGTACGGCATTGTCATTGAGTTGCTTGTATGTGATATGCAGCGATTCATCCGGGATATGTTCCAGAATGTATCTTTCCAGTTTGGCGAAGTTCTCCAGCATCTGCTGAGGCTTGCGCTGCTTGTCGCTGATGTCTTGCAGATAGGCTGAAATGTCACGGGTATCGGCAAGGATGCCTTCCTGTCGCATACGGTCAACGGAAGAGATGACGTCTCGCTTGCTGAGTCCTAGGATGTCGGCGAGGTAATCGATGCGGGATTCTGCCTCGCTATCCTGTGCCTTGGCTATATGCTTCTGGGTGATGAGCGACTTGATGATGCGGATGGCATTCTTCATCTCATCTTCCGAGAACAGGGGTGATTCGGTGAGGCGCAGTCTTGCTTCGTCCATGTTCTTGACGGTGATACCTGTGGCATAGACGTGCGGAATGTTGTTACCACGCTCTATGTATCCGCTCTGTTCCAGGGCGGAAAGGGCGGTGCGAACACGGGTTTCTATGTCGGATACCGAATCGTCCCAACCGGCTTGGCGGGCTATCTCCAGTGCCGAACAACTTACGTTTGGGCGCTGCTTGGTAAGAACTTTGATGGTATTCCATACCTGTTGTATCTCGCTGATGCTCAGCTTTGTTTGGTTGAGTAGGATGAAGTGCTTATCCAAGTCCTCATCGCTATAGAGTACATAGCATTTGGCATTGAGGTGTGGATCTCTTCCTGCACGTCCAGCCTCCTGAACATAGTTCTCCAGAGAGTCGGAGATGTCGTAGTGGATAACCAGCCCCACATCGCTCTTATCTACTCCCATGCCGAAGGCGGAGGTGGCGACGATGATTCTAACCTTATCGCTCATGAAGGCATCCTGATTGTGTATCTTCTCATCGGCATCCATCTTGCCATTATAGGGCAGGGCAGAAATGCCGTCACGTGTCAGTTTCAGGGCGAGTTCCCGGGTTCGCTTGGTGCGGGATACGTAGATGATGGTAGGACAATCTGCCTGCTCTACCAGTGAACGCAGTAGATTGTATTTGTTGCCGTCACTATCTACGTGGATAACGGAATAGTGCAGGTTGGTACGTGAGGCTGATGAGGCGAAGAGCTGGAGGTCGGTGCCCAGCCAATGCTTGAAATAGTCGCAGATGTCCTGTACCACCTTCTGTTTTGCAGTGGCGGTGAAGCAAGATACGGGTATCAGGGTTTGACCATGATTGCGGGCCATGGCGTCCTTGCCAAATTTGCGTTCCTGATATTCCTTGATAAACTTGCCGATGTATAGGTAATCCACACGGAAGTCTTGTCCCCATGCAGAGAAGCAGTGGGCTTCATCAATGACGAATCTCACCACATGCCGTGCCATCAGGATGCGCTCGATGGTTTTGGAGCGCAACATCTCTGGTGCTATATATAATAAGGTGGCATCTCCACTCTGCACCCGTTCGATGGCTAGGGAGCGGGAGATAGGGTCGAGGAGACCGTTGATGGTTACGGCATCGGTGAATCCGCGGTCTGCGAGGTTATCTACCTGGTCTTTCATCAATGATTGCAGAGGTGAGATAACCACGGTGAGTCCATGAATGGTTCTGCCATCCATCAGGGCTGGCAACTGGAAGGTGAGTGACTTGCCGCCACCCGTAGGAAATATCGCCAATAATGACTTGCCATCCACTGCAGCCTGCGATGCCTGTTCCTGTAGCGGTTCGCCGTCATAGGTACGGAAGGCATCATAGCCGAAGAGTTGCTTCAGGTTGTGATGAATGTCGAGCATGCGGTTGCAATACTCGCAGCCATCGGTGCATTGGGTATGGCAGAGCACATAGATGATATGTTCTACTTCGGGATAATGGCAGAGTACCCAACCTGGGGTTACAGATTGGTAATCGTCTGTGCCTATGAGGGCCAAGGCGTATGCCAAGCCGCAAGGCGACTGGGCTACAAGAGCCGGAATATCGGCATGGGCGCAAATATGATTCTTGTATTCAGAAAGAATGAATTCTGAAACGTCTATCATTGTATCATCCTTTTCGATGGCTCCCACATACATCAGAAATCCTCTGAATTCCTCTTCATGCTGGAGCAGCAAGGTGAAGATTCTTCTCTTCCTTTCTGATAACTGATTCCATGCGGCGATTTCATCCATCAACAGCTCCTTGGCTTTCTCGCAGTCATTTACAGGATTGTTCATCTGCTCGCTCATCAGCTTGTCGTCCTTTACCAGATGATGGTAAGGTCGCTTGGGGAAGAGGAGCGGGGAGAGATAGAGGGTATCTATCAGTATGCCGTTGAGTTGGAGATAGTGGGCATCGTGATGAATGAGGTTATGCCCGCAGATATAGTTAACCTTTCCTTCTTGCAGGAACTTGTTCAGTGCCGGCTGTGATGCTTGGTGAAAGGTGGCTCCGTCATAACGCAATGCTCCGATGTCGTGTATTTTATGGTCTTTCAGTCCCACTTCGGTATCTACGAAGGCAATGTTCCTGCTTCTGGCATCTTCCTTCTTGATGTCAGAGTCCACGGTAAGATTGTTTTTCCTTCCAAAGAGGCGACTGAATATTGACATAATTTACGTTGTTTATATTTCCACCGCAAAATTACAATTAATATTTGATATATGCAAATTATCAGGCGCTTTTATGTTCTTTAACAATTTTTCGTGCAGTATTCATGCTGGTTTCATATCTATATATAGATAAATTGTGCAAAATAATATACTCATGGATTCAAATATACAAACTTTAGTATTTAAAGCAAAACAAGGAGATAATAGTGCTTTCAGCACATTGTATCAGATATATTATCCTAAAATGAAAGGTATATGTATCAATATTCTTAAAGAGGACAAGGATGTCATTGATGACCTTGTCCAAGATGCATTTATACTTGCGCTTGTATCTTTGAAAGATTTGAAGAACCCTAACAGATTCAGCCAATGGCTTACAAGTATAACATCTAATCTTGCATTAAAATACAAAGAAAAGGGTAATACATTAAGATATATTTCTTTATCAGACATAGATGAAAGTGTGATTGACTGCTGTGATGATTATAGAAATACAGTATCTTCTATCCAATACGAGGATATTATGGCTGAAATTGATAAATTACCAGTTGGATACAAAAAGGTATTCAAGCTTTCTGTGCTAGATGGTTTGTCTCATCAGGAAATTGCAAAGTTGCTTGATATAGCTCCACACAGTTCTTCTTCGCAATTAGCGAGAGCTA
>NZ_CDRSSE010000055.1:0-22960 GCF_977051555.1 Segatella sp. | reverse complement strand
CTTGGTAATCTCCATAATGATATCTTTTTATGTTTGTAACTAATTGGATTTCAACTACAAAGATACAAAAAATATCGGAGATTACCAACTTTTTTAGGCACTATTTCTTATCCCGAACTGAGGTAATTCTGTACCATTAGCTGTCAAAGCTGCATTATCCAAAGCTGCAAGGAAATTGTAACGACCCTTTGTTGCATCATTATACCAATTGGTAGCATCTGCATTAATCAAAGTTTCATCAGCATCACCAATGAATGGATCACGATCTGCAAAATTCCATGTCTGTGCCAAAGCTGCACTCAAACTCATCAAGAGGAGTGCCAAAGTAAATACGATTTTCTTCATTTTGCGTTCCTCCTGTTTTACTTTATGATTACTTTCTTACCATTAATAATATACACGCCCTTAGACAAGCCCTGAAGGGAAAAACCTACACACTGGCCCTGAAGGTTATAAACCTTACCCTGCAATGCCTTCTTGATGCCTTCTACCTGACTGATGCCGGTAGTCGTGCTGTAGGAGAATGAAAGGGTTACGAGCGACATGTCCTCTGTAGCAGATGAGTTATCTGCATAATGAAGAACGACATTGTCACCATCGAAGGTAATCTCTGAGATGGTCTTTTCTATGACCTGGCCTTCAATCTTTACCGTCTGTTTGCTGTCGGCGAATACTGCCGTAGACAACATCCCAGCCAACAATAATAAATAAGCTTTTTTCATTTTAATGAATATTTGTTAGATTAATTTTTTGGTTTGTCATTGAATTTCTACAATGCAAAAGTAGTGAAAAAAAATCTATTATAAAACATTCCGGCGCATTTTCTTTACGCAAACGTTTGCATAAGTGTAAAAATGAAACCTTAAAAAAAGGGCATAAAAAAGACTGAATCCTGTTACGAAGATTCAGTCTCATAAAGAAGTGGTACCACCAGGAATCGAACCGGGGACACAAGGATTTTCAGTCCTTTGCTCTACCAACTGAGCTATGGCACCAACTTTCACAAATCGCGATTTATCATTTGCGGGTGCAAAGGTAATACTTTTTTCTGGTTCCTGCAAATTTTTCGGGAAATTTCTTTCAAAAAAAGATAAAAAAGTCTATTTTTGTTGGTGTTGTCCATTATTTAATGTACCTTTGCAGCAGATATCGGGATTTAGCGCAGTTGGTAGCGCACGTCGTTCGGGACGATGAGGTCGCTGGTTCGAGTCCAGTAATCCCGACCAAAAGCCGTCTAATGTGCCTATACACAGGGGATTTGCCTTGGTCGTGGCCAAAATGGTCGGCGAAATTTCGGTATCACAAGAACTTAAAAATCCGTAAGCCTATGAAGTTTTTAAAGGATTTTTTTTATATCAATTACCATGAACGGCGAGCATTACTCGTAATCCTGACCCTGCTCGTTGTCAGTACCACAATGATTTTCATTGTAGGTTCTAAAGAAACCATGCCATCAGAAAAACAACAAGCCCATAACGATAGTATCATCAGACATGCCACGCGGCAACAGCCAGGCTATTATGACGAAGGACTTCAGTCGAGCGAAGCATTCGCCTTTGACCCCAATACGGCAAGCCAATCTGATTTCCAACGGCTGGGACTGGAATCATGGCAAGCCAGAAACATCATCAAATACCGAAATAAAGGAGGTATCTTCAGGACACCTAGAGACTTTGCACGGGTTTACGGACTAACCAAGAAGCAATTCGAAAAACTGCTGCCCTTTATCAGAATTGGTAAAGACTACCAGCCGGCTGCCAACTTTTACCCAAGAGAAAGATACAACTATGACTATCAAGAGACGGCTATAAGAACTAGAGAAGAAAGGAAGAAAGACACTACCCAATACAGTTATCCACGAAAGCTGAAAGAAGGTCAGTATATCAACATCAATTCTGCTGATACGACCGAACTGCAGAAAATTCCCGGCATAGGCTCTTACTATGCCAGAAGCATCATCCGATACAGAGAGCGGTTAGGCGGTTTCGTTTCCATGAGCCAGATACAAGAAGTGGAAGGCGTGCCCGAGACAGCCCTCCACTATATGAATATTGATGCAAAACATATCCGGAAAATGAATGTCAACCAGCTCAGTTTAGCTGAACTGCGCAAACATCCTTACCTTAACTTTTACCAGGCAAAGGAAATCGTAAACTACCGCAGAACCCATGGTCCGCTGAAAAGTGCTGAAGAACTGCGTCTCCTCAAAGACTTTCCACCTGCCGAAATAGAAAGAATCAAGCCGTATCTTGCCTACTAGGAGCAAGATAGCCTGTCTGCAAGTTTGCCGGTTTTACTAGATGACGCCAAACTGGTGCAGGAAGATAAGCAGAATACAGATTGGGCAGATGAAACGGATAGTGAACAGGAAGACCGGGAAGAAAGTTCCCTTCAGGGTTCCCCAGTTAGTAAACTCATCACGCACAATCTTCTTTGGCACATACCATCCCAGGAACAGACAGGTGATGAATGAACTCAACGGCATGAGCAGCTGGGCAGTAAAGTTGTCACAATTGCTCAGGAAATCCTTGCCGAAGAAGCCCAAATCAGGTACGGCGCCCTGAGAGAGCGAACAGAATACAGCTATGATGCAGCAAACGATGGTCTCGAACCAGGCTCCCTTGGCACGGCTTATCTTACCCTCCTCATAAATAAAGGCGGTACCTATCTCGTGCATCGAGATGGTAGAAGTCAGGGCTGCCAATACAAGCAAGGCATAGAACAACACCGAAATCACATAACCGACAACCGGCATATTACCGAAAGCCTGCTGGAATACGTTTGGCAAGGTAATGAAGATGAGCGAAGGACCGCTGTCTGGCTGCACACCTACCGAGAAGGCTGCAGGGAAGATCATCAAGCCTGCCAATACGGCGATTACCGTATCAATGGTCACAATCTGAGTAGCCGACTTCAAGAGATTGGTCTGTCTGTTGAAGTAAGAGGCATAAGTACACAGACAAGCCGTACCCATGCTCAAAGAGAAGAACGCCTGTCCCAGCGCTTCGAGCAACACATTCTCATCTACCTTAGAGAAATCCGGCTTCAGCAGGAACTCCACTCCTTTCATCGCTCCCGGCAGAGAGCAGGAAGCTATCACAATCACAATCAACAGGAAGAAGAGCATAGGCATCAGTATCTTGGATGCTTTCTCTATGCCATTACGCACACCGCGTACTACCACCATGTGGGTAAGCAGGATAAAACCTACTGCCCATAAGGTAGGACGGATAGGATCGGCTGAAAAGGTCTGGAAATAGGTCTTCACATACTCTGCGTCGCCATGAACACCACCCATGATACTAGCATAGAGATACTGCAGGCACCAGCCAGCCACTACGGCATAGAAACCCAGGATAATCATAGAGGTGATGACACCCATCAAGCCCAAAGCACCCCAAGCCTTATGCTTTCCCAGATTGGTATAAGCACGGGCTGCATTGGATGCAGAATGACGGCCGATGATGAATTCGCTCATCATGCCAGGCAATCCGAGCAGAATGATACATACCAAATAGATGAGAATGAAGGCGGCGCCACCATTCTGACCTGCCATATAAGGGAAACGCCACACATTACCCAAACCGACTGCCGAGCCGGCTGTGGCAAGAATAACGCCCAACTTACTACCAAAATTTCCTCTTGTTTCCATTATCTAAATCTTTAATGTGTAGTGTTTGTGTTTTCCGAAGAAACGGCAGATGCTACACCTTATTATATATATATGCTTGTCTGATTATATGATCATCCGATTACAAATACTTTATCCGAAAACACCAAACTGGTTCAGGAATACCAGGAAGATGAGGACAGGACAAACGAACTTAATCAGGAAAAGATAAATACTGAAGAGACGGCCCTTCAAGGTTCCCCAGTTAGTAAACTCATCCTGTACGATCTGCTTAGGTACATACCAGCCCAGGAACAGGCAGGTAAGGAATCCTCCCAGAGGAAGGAATATCTGACCCGTAACGAAGTCGAACCAATCGAACAGCGCCTTTCCGAAGAACGAAAGCTTATCTGTTGCACCCAAAGAGAGCGAGCAGAAGGCTCCGATGATGGCACAGGAAACCGTAACGATGGTAGCACCCTTCTTGCGGTCTATCTTCAACTCCTCGTAGAAGAAAGAGGTATTCACCTCATGAAGTGACATCAGCGAGGTCAAGGCAGCTACCGACAGCAATACGTAGAAGAGCAGCGAGATAATCCATCCCAATACAGGTAACGATGCAAACGCCTGATTAAAGACATTCGGCAAAGTGATGAAGATGAGCGAAGGACCACTATCCGGTGATACTCCTACAGAGAAGGCTGCAGGGAAAATCATCAGACCAGCCAGTACTGCTACCAGCAAATCGATGATGGAAATCTGCAAAGCACTCTTAAAGAGATTGGTCTGACGGCTGAAGTAAGAAGCATAGGTACAGATACAGCCCATACCGATACTCATCGAATAGAACGACTGTCCCAAAGCATTCAGGAATACATTTCTGTCAACCTTTCCGAAATCAGGCTTCAACAGGAACTCCACACCCTTACCGGCATCCGGCAACAGACAAGCTGCTACCACGATAATCAAAAGCAGGATGAACAGGAGAGGCATCATCACCTTAGAAGCCTTTTCTATTCCGCCTCGCACACCATGAATAATCACGAAATGGCAAATCAGGAATATCGCTACCGTCCACATAACCGGACGGATAGGATCAGAAGAGAACTCCTTGAAGTAATTCGCCACAAAGGTAGGGTCACCATGCAGTTCGCCCATAATGCTGGCATAGACATACTGCAGACACCAGCCCGAAACCACCGCATAATAGCCCGTAATCAGGAAACCGGTAAGCACCTCAAGATAGCCTACCCACTTCCAGGCCGTACCATTAGAGAGTTTGGTATAGGCACGTGCGGTATTAGAGGCACCATGACGACCGATGATAAACTCAGAAATCATACATGGAATTCCCAATAGGAGTACACTACCGATGTATACCAGAATAAAGGCTGCGCCACCTTCCTGACCAGCCATATAAGGGAAGCGCCATACGTTACCCAAACCTACGGCGCCACCTGCTGTAGCAAGAATCAATCCAATCTTGCTACCAAAACTTCCTCTATTTGAATCTGTCATTTCTATCTTTCTATTACTAATTTCTAATTTTTTGATTTTCTTCGTGCAAAATTATAAAATAATTCTGAAATATATGAATTATTTGAAAGCAAAAACACAAATTTAGTAATATTTATGCAATTTGATCCGTTTTAGGACGCAGAAATGACCTTTTCTATACATTTTCTATCGATATTCAGTCGGCAAGGTATCACGCCACTTCGAGAACGGATTACCCAAGAGATGCGAATTATAGAATCTCTTGTCACCTGTTACCTCCATACCGATGAAATCGGGTTTCTCATAGGCTTCGGTCTCGCTTGCCAGCTCCACTTCAGCCATGACCAGACCTTCATTATCGCCATAGAACTCATCCACCTCAAAGGTATGATTGCCGCTTTTCACCAGATAGCGCCGCTTATCGATGACGCCTCCCTGACAAAGTTGCAGGAGATGCTGCGCCTCGTCCATCGTTATCTCCTTTTCAAACTCATAGCGGGTCATACCGCCATTTACCGACTTGCCCTTAATGGTAAGGTAAGCCTTCTCGTCCCGTGTGCGAACCCGCACCGTAGCCCCCTCGGCAGGAATATATCCCTGCTGGATATGACTAGAAGAAAAGGCGGCGCTTTTATAAGCGTCGCCCTTCTTAACGAGGAATTTTCTTTCTATCTCTAATCCACTCATTGTTTTATACTAATCTTGTTGCATAGAAAGCGAATAGCATACCAAGGACTATCAATCCTATAAATATCCACTTGATTACTTTCTCGCCTTTTGCAGCCTGTTTCTTCTGATAAGCCTCATGTTTGGCTCTTCTTAAATCTTTATTTCCACTCATAGTCGTATATTTTTTAGATTATTATTGTTGTTCATCATCATTCGTAGGGAACTCCATCAGGTATGCCTTGATGAAATCATCAATCTTGCCGTCCATCACGCCATCTACATCCGATGTCTGATAGTTGGTACGATGGTCTTTCACACGACGGTCGTCAAAGACATAACTTCTAATCTGGCTTCCCCACTCTATCTTCTTCTTGCCAGCCTCAATCTTAGCCTTGGCTTCCAGACGCTTCTTCATGGCGCGGTCGTAGAGTTGACTCTTCAAGAGCAACAATGCCTTGGCACGGTTCTTTGGCTGGTCACGGGTCTCAGTGTTCTCGATGAGGATTTCCTCTTCCTCACCTGTATCAGGGTCTGTATACCAATAGCGGAGGCGCACTCCCGACTCCACCTTGTTCACATTCTGACCACCGGCACCACTCGAACGGAAGGTATCCCAGGAGAGTTTGGCTGGGTCTACATATACCTCGATGGTATCATCTACCAGCGGAGTTACGAAGACGCTGGCGAAACTGGTCATTCGTTTGCCCTGGGCATTGAAAGGAGAAACACGCACCAGACGGTGCACACCGTTCTCACTCTTCAGATAACCATAAGCATACTCGCCACCCTCGATGGTCATCGTCACGCTCTTGATACCAGCCTCATCGCCTTCCTGCATATCGGTAATGGTTACCTTATAGCCATGAGCCTCAGCCCAGCGCATATACATACGCATCAGCATCTGTGCCCAGTCCTGGCTCTCGGTACCACCGGCACCGGAATTAATCTTGAGCACGCAGTCCATCGGGTCTTCCTGCTGGCGAAGCATGTTCTTCAACTCCAGGTCTTCGATGGCTTTTATCGCCTTGGCATAATCGGCATCCACCTCTTCCTCGGTCACCATTTCGTCTTTATAGAAATCGAAGGCTAGCTGCAGTTCATCGGCATAAAGACGCACGGTCTTATAGCCATCCAGCCATTTCTGGATGCCCTTCACCTTCTTCATCTGCTCCTGTGCATACTTCGGGTCTTCCCAGAAGTCAGGAGCCTGGGTGCGGAGCTGCTCCTCTTCAAATTCTACTTTTTTCTGGTCTATATTGAGATAGCGATGTAGAGCGTCAGCTCTGTCCATCACATCCTTCAACTGGTCAGCTGTTATCATTAACTCTTAACTATAAACTTTTAACTTTAAACTTTATGATTACTCCTCATACATCTTGTCAATCTCCGCCTTGTAGTTCTTGTTGATGATAGGGCGGCGAATCTTCAAGGTATTGGTCAACTCGCCCGACTCCATTGAGAAGTGGTGAGCCAGGAGGGTAATGCGCTTGATCTGCTCATAATAAGCCAGATGCTGCTGGAGAATCTGAATACGGTCCATCAGCATCTTCTGTACCTTCTCGTTAGCACACAAATCTTCACGGCAGTTGAAGGCGATATGATGCTCACGTGCCCAGTCCTCCACGAGACGGAACTCTGGAACGACGAGGGCTGATACGAACTTGCGCTGGTCGGCAATCACAGCCACCTGATCGATGAACTTATCTACCAGGAGCAACGATTCTACCTGCTGCGGAGCGATATATTTACCATTCGATGTCTTGAACAGGTCCTTGATACGCTCGGTGAGATAAAGCTCGCCATCCTTCATGTAGCCGGCATCACCGGTATGGAAGAATCCATCCTTGTCGAATGCCTTCGCATTGGTGGTATCACGATGATAATATCCCGGAGTGATGGTAGGACCCTTGAGGAGTACCTCATTATCCTCACCTATCTTTACCTGAATGCAGGATATAGGGCGACCCACCGAACCCAGACTGCGTTTCTTGTCGAGATGATCGCAAGATACGGTAGCAAGACTCTCGGTCAGACCATAACCCACCACCATATCGATACCGATGGCATGTACAAACTCCTCTACTTCCGGACTTACATAAGCACCCGCTGTAGGGAAGATATTCGGTTTTTCCAAGCCCAACTGCTTGCGAACCATGCTCAAAACGGTCTTGTTGATAATTCTATATTCCAACTCCAATGTCAGAGGAGGGCGCTTGCAGTTTGCCAGATATTCTATATTCCTCTTCTTTCCTACTGCCAAAGCATGGTAGAAGAGTTTCTTCTGGATAGGACCGGCATCATCCATCTTTGCCTTTACGGCGATATACACCTTCTCCCAGAAACGTGGCACACTACACATACAGGTAGGATGCACCTCTCTCATACTCTCCTGAATTTCATGAGGATAAGTATTGATGATGAGTTCGGCACCTTCGCTCAAGCAGAGGTAAGACCAGGCACGTTCAAAGATATGGGTAAATGGAAGGAAGTCGATGACGCGGTCCTTTTCGGTAACAGGCACGCATTCGTCGTTTGCCTTCAAAGCAGCATAATACTGGCTATAGGTTAGCATCACGCCCTTACTGTCGCCCGTTGTTCCACTGGTATAGAGGATATCAGCCAAGTCATCCATACTTGCCTGCTTGTAGAGTTCCTCCACTTCTGTCTGACGAGGAAGATTCTCACCCAACTTCAGAAAGTCCTTGAAATAGAGAGCAGCAGGATCGTGTGTACTGATGCGTACGCTGGAATCGAAGATGATGATACGCTCCAGAGAAGGACAGAGGGCAAAGATACGGTGAGCCTTGTCATACTGCTCCTGTTCGCCTACAAAGAGGAAGCGAATCTGCGCATCATTAATCATATATTGAATCTGCTGCTCGCTGCTGTTGGCATAGAATGGCACAGCAGTAACTCTGATACCGTACGCACCGAAGTCGGTGTACAGATAATGCACACAGTTCTGCGAGAAGACAGCAATTTTGTCAAGAGGTTTAGCCCCAAGATTCAGGAGGGCATTGCTCACTTGTTTCACTCTTAAGGAAAAGAGGTTGAATGAAACCGATTGCCACTGGTCGCTGCCAAACTTTCTGAAAGTTAAAGCAGTTTTCTCTCCCCATTTCTTGGCGAGATCATGTACCAGTACCGAAAGATGACTATTAATCTGCATAAGCTTATATTTATATTCTGATGCAAAGATAATAGAATTTGTTAAGAACACAAAATAAAAAGATACTTTTTCCACTTTATCTGCTCTTTTTTTCGTATCTTTGCCCTCGAAACAATAAAAAGGGAGATTATGATGACACAAGAAGAATATGTAAGCGATGCCGTGGATTTGCTGAAAAAGCTCATCGCCACCCCATCTGTAAGCAGAAACGAGAAGGAGGCTGCCGACATCATGGAGCAGACCATCCGCAAATATGGGTTCGAACCTCATCGTGAGGCGAACAACATCTGGATTATCGACCCTCATTACGATGAGAGCCGACCTACCCTGCTGCTCAATGCTCACATCGATACCGTGAAGCCTGTGGCTTCATGGACACGCAACCCGTTTTCACCGGATGTAGAAGAGGGTGTACTTTACGGCTTGGGCAGCAACGATTGCGGCGGCGGACTATGTTCGCTCCTCCAGATATTCAGAATGCTGACCGCAAAGCCTCAGCAGTATAATCTTATCTATCTGACATCCGCCGAAGAAGAGGTGTCGGGAAAGGATGGCATTACCCATGCCCTGCCTTTGCTTCCGCATATCGACCTTGCCATCGTAGGTGAACCTACCGGCATGAACCCGGCTGTTGCCGAAAAGGGACTGATGGTGCTGGATGTGATTGCTCACGGAAAGAGCGGTCATGCTGCCCGCAACGAGGGAGTAAACGCTATCTACGAGGCATTGGATGATATGCGATGGATTCGTGACTATAAGTTTGAGAAGGTGAGCGAGTTCCTGGGCCCTACCAAGATGACGCTTACAGTAGTGAATGCCGGAACCCAGCACAATGTGATTCCGGATAAGTGTACGATGCTTGTGGATATCCGCACCAACGAGTTTTACGACAACGAGGAGGTTTACAAGTTTATCTGCCAGCACCTGAAGAGCGAGGTGAAGGCCCACAGTTTCCGCCTGAAGTCATCCCGCATCGACCCGGCGCATCCTCTTATCAGAAAATGTGTAGCCATGGGCATGAAGCCATTCGGCAGTCCTACCCTCAGCGACCAGGCTCTGATGCATTTCCCTTCGTTCAAACTGGGTCCTGGCGAATCTTCCCGTTCCCATTCAGCCGATGAATTCATCAAAATAAGCGAGATAGCTGATGCTATTGCCAAATACAAAGAGCTCTTAGATGGCGCTGCCATCTAAGAGCTCTGCTCGATTCATCTATTACACCTTATTATATATATATGTTTACCTGAAGAATTACTTCACTACCTGTTCAGTAGAGGCATTCTTGCCGTTGATAGGAGTACCGGCAGTACCATTGTTTACAAAGAACTTTGCCTTGAGATATGCCGTAGGAATCTGAACCTTATACCAACCTGTCTTACCATTATGAGAAGCAGATGCATCGTAAGTCATCTTGACTCCAGGCCATGCTGTAGAAGAGGTAGTACCATTATAGAAGTAGCAATAAACATTCTCCCATTTAGAAGCGTTGTCGAAATAAATATACTCTGGGTCTGCTATCACCTCGTCATGCACCTTGGTCACAGTAGAACTATATGTTCCGTCAACATAGTAGCCGTGATTGACAAACTCAACATCATTTGATACCAATTTATTTCCATTACCATCGAGGAAGATGATGTGAGAAGGAACAGTTGTCTCTGGACCATCATAAGTCCACTTGAAGACATTCTTGCCTGCAGCATTCTTGCCTGCAGGAGTCAACTTTGTGTTGATAGCATCATTCCATGCACCAGCATACTTAATTACAGGACTAACCTTGCCATTCCATACATATACGGCTGCTGCCGCATTAGATGTCTCCAAGAAGCAGGAAATTTCATCCGCCTTATCGAGTTCAGGAACATAAGCCTTCACTTTCTTATAAGTTACAGAACCTGTTTCTGTCTTGCCCGCCTTATCGGTTGCACCCCAAGTGATAGTAACATTCTTACCATAGGCTACATCAGCACCTACAGTAAACTGCTTGGCTGCTGTAAAGGTCTCCTTCTCACCGCCATTCACCTGAATCCAGGCAGAAGTAGCATTCAAAGGAGTAGCTGTCACGGTGAGCGTCTCATCAGAGAAGGCTGTGCCATCAGCAGGATCGAAAAGAACCTCAGGAGTCAGTACGATAGGACCAGACTGATAGATAACAGCGATACCCGATTCGCCAACATGACCAGAGATAGTAGAAGCATTTACGGTGAAAGCACCACCGCTTACCATATCCTTATAAGTACCAGACTTGAGCCACTTGCCGTCGCCAGCACCATTGGCTACAGTCACGTCACGGTCGGAACCACTACCCAATACGATGATAGCGCCACTCTTACGAACCTGAGCACAAACGCCATTGCCTTTTACATAATAGTTAGGCTCGCCAGCACAAACATTGTGCATGTGGTTTACCTGAGCCACTTCAGCATCTTTGAAGTGAACACTTCCCTTATCACCAAATCTGATATCATTCTTTGCCTTCTGAGCAGGACGGGAGAAATAAAGAGCGGTAGCTCCATTGTTACCAGCTACGACTGCATACGCACGGTCGATAACATTCTGGCTCTTATTCTTTGACTCGCCACCATCGTTGGCATAAGTATCATGGCTTTCACCCCAATAAAGCAACTTTTCTGTCTTTGCATTTCTCTGATTGAAATTACCTACAGACTCGTTGATAGAACCACCGGCAAAAGAATTGGCAAATCCGTTACCATAACCATTATCAGTAATGCTCATATAGGTCTGATACTCAGGGAAAAGGACATTATCATTACCACCAGTATTATCAAGGATTTCACCATAGTTGTACATCTCCTGGTCCACCACATTCTGCATAAAAGAGTCACCCTCCGAAGGCAAGCCGATATGCTTGATAGCATCCCAACGTACACCATCCACACCACAGGCCTTCAAATCCTGGATGTATTGTTTGATGATGGCTTGCACAGTAGGATTGTTGGTATCGAGGTCCCACATACCAATCATGCCAAATGTCACCTGATGACGGTCGTGCCAGTTACCCACACCAAATCGTTCATGATAAAGACTCTCATCCAGTAAGCGTGAAGCCACATTAGGATAGTCAGTATGGTTGGCTACCACATCCACAATTACCTTAACACCATACTCATGAGCCTTAGCGCAGAGAGCCTTCAGGTCAGCTTCAGTACCAAGACCATTACCTATCTTAAAGTCGTATGGACGATAAACATCATACCATACAGAGCCTTTACCTGCTCTTTCATGAACTGGAGAAGTCTGAACGGCAGTAAAGCCTGCCTTAGCGATATTAGGAATTTCTTCCTGGATATCAGCCAAAGTCCAGTCGAAACAATGAAGGATGACACCATCCTGAATCTTGTCTTTAAGACCATATTTGTTGTCTGCGAAGATGTTGGATGCCATGCTGAAGAGCATCACCAACATCAGGAGACCATAGTTTATTGTTTTTTTCATAATCTGCTATTATTTTCTGATGATTACTTTCTTACCATTATGAATATAGAGTCCTGGCTGAGCAGGTTTGCTGATACGGACACCTGTGATAGAATACCATGCATCATCGGTTGTCTTCTTTACATCTGCGATGGTAGCATTCTCAATGGCTGTCACAACCTTACCGTTTACATAAACCGTTTCACCCTGAAGAGTAGAACCAGCTTCGCCATTATTGATTACGAAACTACCGGTAAGGAATGCTGCAGGAACCTCCAGAGAATAATAACCTTTCTTGCCGTTATACTCTGTTTCTTCATCGAGCTGCATCTTCACGCCAGGCCATTCTACTGAAGCCTCAGTTCCATTATAAATATAGCAATATACATTCTTCAGGTTCTCTATTGCATTATCAAAGAATACTTTCACCTTGCCTGCAGGAGCAATCTCAATGGTCTTGGTAAAATTACCCTCTACATAATAACCATGATTTTTGAATTCCAAGTTACCATCAACCAGTTTCTGCTTACCATCATGAGTAAAGATGACACCTGTAGGGATTTCTGTTCCACCCGTATAGGTCCACTTAAAGACGTTCTTACCATCTTTAGTGCCTACTTTAGTCATGGCATCACCTGGCCAGGCAGCTTCGGTAAACTGATCAATTTTGCTATTCCAAGCCCAAATCTTGGCATTGTCATAACTTGTCTCCAAGAACACGGAGATCTCGTTTTCCGTTACCACTGGTGTATAGTCTGCAGCAAATGCTGGAGCTGGAGCCACGAAAGTCATGCTCAGCAGCAATACCAGTGTACAAATCAACATATAAAATTTCTGCATAAACAAAATGTATTAAGTTTGAATTATAAGATTTCGTCGGCAAAAATAAGAATACTTTTTGAAAAGCAGATGAAGAAAAGTTGAATAATTGGCATTAAAAAAAGACAATCGTTTGCACAATTTGCAAGCGTATGCCTTTTTTTATGCTATTTACTCAAGTGGCTCAATCAGCTTACTCAAGTGGTTCAATCAGCGAGTACAGCCGTCTGCGTAACCCAGTTCAGCCATATCCTTAACCCGATACAGCCATATCTGTAACCCGACGTAGTCGAATCCTTAACCCGATGCAGCCATATCTGCAACCCGATGCTGTCGAATCCTTAACCCGATGCAATCGAATCCTTAACCCGACGCAGCCGCTTTAGTTGGTAAACGGAAGTACATCGTTTGTTTACCTCATTTGAGTGCTCAATAACTACCAGGGAGAATTACCTTTTTTTGATGACTACCAGGGCTAATAATAGCTACCATCAGGGAGAATCATGGTTCTTCAGAATATGCCCGAATCACTACCAGGGAGAATCTTAAAAATACAAAATGCTGAATATCAAGCAGTTAGGGGCAGATTTTTCTACCCTACACTATACCAAGTATATTATATATATACATTTACATCTTTTACACTATACGTAATACGGGAGGAAAAAGATTTTTTTTCAACAAATCAGCTTTTAAAATGCATTTTTTCTCTTCAAAAATTTGCATAAGTCTGAAAGAAATATTACTTTTGCATCATGAAAGCGCGGAGAATGCGATTCTCCTCCCGATGAAGGACACCGGGAAATGCTTTCGGTTAAGGATTAGAACATAGCTCATTGAGTAGGACTTCCCATCCCGAAAAGTGAGTGACCAAAAGGTAATCCTTACAGGGCATTCTATGCCTGATAAATTTGATAATGATTTATCGGCATGGATGCGAAGTAAGGTTCTCTTTTGGGAATAAGAATGAACGGCAGAAAATCTAACCATGCGGATAGATCGTTTTAACTTATTTGTTAGCCTTACTCCAATTCCATGCCGGTTTTCAATAAACAACAACAAGACTTGCCCCAATCGGTAGGCCACTAACCATTTAAAGAGAAAACCGACAATGGAACAATTTAATCAACAGCATCCGGGCGGGCAGCAGTCCTTCCCTCAGACAAATCAACAAGAGAAACAACTGATAGCCATCCTTGGCGTACAGGGATTGTCTTACCAGAACTATTCTGTGGTAGAACTCAAAATCGTTCTACAGATTATCAAGCATGCCCAGAAAGCCATCTTGGGCTATGTTATCCCTTATCAGGTAACTTCACAGACTTTTAATGGATTCACCGCAGAACAGAGAGCTGCAGGCCACACCGATGTCATCATGAAACTGTCGGAGTTTAAATTTGGAGCTGGACATTATCCGCAATTGCGCGATGCCATCCAGCGTATAGAATCCAAGCCCATCCAGCTGCCGTTCAAGCAGGGCGACCAGACCTACTACCGGAAATTTGCATGCCTGTTTAAGAGTGAGATATACCAAGACCGGCACAAGAACTGGATGGTAAAATTCCGCTTCGACAACAACGTGATACGGTTTTTCTACAATTTCGACAAGGGAGTCAGCCGTATCGACCTCAATGCCATCAACCAATGCCGCAGCGCATCGAGCATCAAGTTATATCTCATCATGAACTGCTGGGCTGTAAAGGGATTCACCATCAGCAAAACGGCACATATCCAGCAACTGATGCATGGCAGGGAAGATTACTACAAGACCTGGTCGGCACTGGACAACAAATGTCTGACTTTTGCCTGCAAAGACCTCAAGCGCCTTTACCGGAACCACATCATCGACCAGTATCTTACCTATAAGCCTTTCTTTCTGGAGGAGGGTAAAAAAGAGAAGCATCACCTGCCCGAGCACATCACCTTTACCCTGCACGACCGTCGCACTTCTGGCGAAACTGCGGATGGTGCAGAAGTGAGCAGCGAACTGAGAGGACAGCGGAGCAAACTGAAACTCCGGCTGCAATGCAATTATGATGTGAGCGAGAAGAAGGCTGACCAGCTGAGCGGCTATCTCAGGTTAGATATGATTGGCGACCTGGAGGACTTCTTCCTGCGAAAGGATTATTACATAGCCAACTGCAGGCGTTCGAACAAGAAGATGAACACGGGTGGCTATATGACCACAGCGATGATAGGTTTCTTTAAGGATCATGGTGTAGAAGGATTGTAAAAAATATAAAGCTTATGAATTATCCCCAACGTATGTACAGCAAGACCGAGCTGGGTCTGCTCTACTTTCCCGACACAACCGACGGGGCAACAGCGCGCCGTCATATCATGGGATGGATTAAGCGTTGCGAGCCCCTCTGGAACGAACTGCAACGTTTAGGCTACCAGGAGCATAGCCAGTATTTTCCTCCCCGCCAGGTATCCACCATCTTCGAATACCTGGGCGAGCCGGGGGCATAAAGGAAAAAGGGTGTGTCATAAGTCCAGATAATGGCAGCAAGGTGTCGGGCTGAACCAACGGTCACCGGCCGAAGGGAAAGGTAAAGCCCAAAAGCTCCTAGCCCAGGGCTAGGAGCTTCTGCTCATCGGCTCATTCATACATTATCGGCTCAGCCAAGCCTCCGGATTGAGCTTGGCAGTCTCCTTGCGAAGCTGGAACTGGAGGATGTTTTCAGAGCCAACACTACCCAAAGCCTGACGGGTACTTACCTTCTGACCCTTATGAACGCTGACCGATTTCAGATTACAGTAAACAGAGATGTAGGCACCATGACGAACCAGCACGTTCCACATACCACCATAACCGAAGACGGCACTCACCTCACCATCGTAGATGCTGCGAGCCACACAACCCGGCTTGCCCTGAATGTTGATACCCTTGTTGTCAAGCGTTACGCCCTTCAAACCTTCCACATTATACTGGCCGAAATGACTGACCACACGGTAACTGCCGCTGATAGGCATCGGCAATCTACCACGGTTAGCCTCGAATCCACCGCTCAGCATGCGGTCTACCGAACTCAAGGTAGAAGCCTCCTGTGCCTCCTTCTTGGCAGCGGCAATCTCACGGGTACTGCGTTCCGCATCCATCTTCGCCTTCAACTCAGCAGCCTGTCTTTCAGCCTCTGCCTTTCTTGCAGCCTGTTCGGCAGCAGCCTGACGGGCAGCCTGTTCTGCGGCGGCACGCTGGGCAGCCTCGGCAGCAGCACGCGCCCTAGCCTGCGCTTTTGCCTTCGCCTGAGCAGCAGCCTGGGCAGCAGCCTCCTCCTGAGCCTTTCTTGCAGCCTCAGCAGCCAGTCTTGCTTCTTCGGCAGCCTTTCTGCGGGCAGCTTCGGCAGCAGCCTCACGCGCCTTGGCTTCGGCTATACGACGGGCATTCTCCCTGGCAGCAGCCTCGGCAGCAGCTTTCTTGCGAGCCAGTTCCTCGGCACGTTTCTTGGCGGCAGCAGCGGCAGCAGCCTTCTTCTTAGCCTCGGCAGCAGCACGGGCTCTTGCCTTGGCTACTTCCTGAGCTATCAAACGGTCAATCTGAGCGTTGATTGCCGCATCTTTCTGACGCTGGTCGGCAATCACAGCCTGAATGGTCTTCTGCTGTTTCTGCAGTCCCTGCACCATTTCCTGCTGCTGGGTCTGTTTGCCTTCCAATACCGTCTTCTCCTGCTTACCCTTATATAATAAGGTGTTCTTATGCCCCTTTACATGCTGCAACTGCTGATGCTTCTCGTTCACCTGCTTCTGCTTAGCCTTTACAGCTTCGCCCTGTACCTTCTGATAGGAAGAATACTGGCGGATGAAGGAAAGGCGGCGATACATCTGTGTCAGATTTTTGGCACTGAAGATGAACATCAACTTGTCCTGAACCGTATGATGACGGCTCATATAGCGCATGGAACGGATATACTTGTTCTTGCGGTCCTGCAACTGTTGCTGAAGCGTTTTCAACTGTGCCTGCAGGATACCGATATTGCCGTCGATATGATGGATATCCTTCTGGATACCATCAATCTTCTTCTGGCTCTGGTCTATTTCTCCGTTCAGCGCCATCAGGTCTTCAAGACGTTTCTTCACATCAGCCTGATTCTTGCGCAGAGCCTGCTCCTGTTCCCTGATTTTCTTCTGGATGGAAGCACGCTGTCCCTGCAAGCCTCTGATAGATGCATTGCTATAGGTTGCCGCCTTGCGTTCTGCCTTGGTTGGCGCAGCTGATTTGGACGTCTTTCTGGCAGCCTGACTTCTACTGTTGGTCTTTCTGGCAGGAGTAGTAGCCTTCTTTTTCGTAGTTACGGCAGTCTTCCTCACCAGCTTCTTCTGGGCAGAATGCTTCTGCGCAAAAGGTGCGAGCGAGAAGGTGATCGCCATGATGAATAATAAGATTCGCTTCATTTCTTATATTAAAAACCCATGTTCTATACTTACAAACTCTTGATGAGCATTTACATACTCAATATCTTGCTGAGCACATCTGTTGGAGAAATCTGCTTGTATTTGCTGGAAATCTCGGTCTGAGTACTCCACTTGCTGTCGGTCTTCACCTGATTCAATTCGAGATTGATCTTCGCCTCCTGCTTTTTCTTGGTAGCAGTTGTGGTCATCGTCAGGTTCAGGGAGGCAGGGAACATCTTGACACCTACACTCTTGAAATTGCCGTAGTCTACAAGAAGATTGGATGTGCCATTCTGCGTACTCTTATAGACTACATCGGCTGCTGTGATACGGCCGGTTCCGCGATTGGCAGTCCAGGAATAGGTCATGTTTCCGTTCTTGAAACTTATCGGCACAGCATCTCCTGCCACATCCAGTCTGGCATCAAACTTCTTCAGGTCTGATTCCTTCACAACTCTTTCGCCCGGCAGGAGCAGCTGGTTCCAGAAGAGAGCCTGCAGAGAATAGAAGGAGATGCCCTGCTTCTTGAGGAAGTCTACCTGGGTATAATCTGCCTTGATATATTCCTTGTGCAGACGGTCGATGATAAGCACATGGTCAGGAGTAAACTCCAGACGGCCTACCTCTGTACCTAAGATAGGAATAAAGAGCTGGATGCGGATGATTTCATCCTTACGCATGCTCAGTTTTCCCGGCACGGTAATATCCTTATCACCAGCCTGGAGAGTAAACGACATGTTACCTACAATATTCTTGGTATAAACCTGATTGTCTGAAACCTTCTGCACGAAAGCCAACTTCTTGAGCGCCTCACTCTGACGGGAGTCTGAACCCTTGGTGGCATTCTCTTTCTGATGACTGGCTGATGAGGAGCCAGAGCCCTGCAAATTCTTGCTGCTTCCGCAAGAACCGAGGAGCAGGATGCTGCAGGCTGCGGCAAGCAGCATCATCTTATTCTTCTTCATTATATATTTCATCTTTCTTGATTTTTCTACTTTCCTATTATTTCTTCTTACCTTTTCTTACTGACTTCTTCGTAGCGGCAACTTTCTGCTTTGGCGCATTACGCTTCTTCAGTTCTTCTTCGGTAATATATTGTCTGTTCTTAATCTTCCATGCCAATACCTCTGTCTGGTTCTCGCCGGTATAGGCTTCCTTCCAGAAATTCACGGATTCATCGGCCATACCATTCATATAATAGATATCTCCGGCATGTTCTATAACGGTACTGTTATCTGCGGTGGAATCGCGGTTTTTGAGCGCCTGGTCTATATAAGTCTTGGCATCAGCATAACGTTCTTCCATAAAGAGAATCCAGGCATAGGTATCCAGATAGGTACCGTTGTTCGGCTCTGCCTTGATGGTCTTGTAGCTCATCGACTCTGCCTTATGCAGGTCAGTACCCTTTACGCTCAGATAGTAGGCATAGTTGTTCAGAGCCATCACGTTGTCATCTTTCCATTGCAGACAGGAGTCGTAAGCCGCAAAGGCTTCCTGCTCTTCACCTTTCTTATGAAGGATGTCGCCGGTTACGGCATAGAGGTCGGATACCAGGTCGGCAGGCGACTGCGCATTCACCTGCGCCAGACCGAGACGGAACTCGCGAAGCGCCTCGTCTTCCTTATTTTTCTGATAATACGCCATTCCACCGAAGTAATAGAATACCATTTCTTCGGGATTATACTCCTGAGCCGCCTTACATTGCAGAGAGACCAGGTCATATTTCTTCTCGTTCCAGAGCATCTGCACGAGTTGCATTCTGGCATTCACGTTATCCGGAGCTATGGTCAGCACCTTTTCGAAGGCACGGCATACGGAATCGGCTGGCATCTTCTTCAAACTCATGTAAGCAGCTCTCATCTCTGCCACTTCGGCTGACGGGTGAGCCACATTGAGCGCCTTGTCGAACAGCGCAATCACCTTGGTAGAATCACCACCTTCGCTCTCGTTCTTCTGAATAAAAGAGCGGAACATCATCACCTTGGTATCCAAATCAGATTTCGGACTCATCAGGATTTTATCGAGCATCTGCTCGGCAAGCTGTTCCTGATGGGTGGCATTATAATAGTCGTAAAGCGACATCTGGGCATAGGAGTTGTCTGGTTCTTCCTTCAGTACATCGGTAAAGCACTTGTAGGCTTCCTTCTGACGGTCGTGCTGCACGAGCCAGTTGCCCAGCATTGTCTTATACTGCATATCCAGCGGATGCTGGTCTACCAGCGACTTCAGTTCCTGATAGGCAGCCTTCTTATCGTTCATCAGTTCATAAACTCTCATTTTAGAGAGGGTGAACTGTTCGCTTTCACCTTCTTCCACCTCAAGACGCGAAATGGTTTTGAGTACCGATTTATAATCCTTATTCTGGGAATAAAGCTGAACCAGAATGCGGAGGGCATCGGTATTATCGTGGTTCTTGGCATACAGGTTCTCGTAGGCATCGATGGCAAGATCGTAATTCTGACTACCTATATAATATCTGCCCAACTGTTCGGCATAGGTCTGATTCTCCGGATTCAGTTCTATCGCCTTCTGCATATAGGCAAGCGCCAGGGAATCCTGTTTGAGTTGAGAATAGAAAAGTGATTCATAGAAATAGGTCTCAGCCGCCTTCGGGTCAATCTTCCTGGCATGCTCAAAGAGGTCGAAAGCTGCCGAATAATTTCCGGCAGCCTGCTGGCGCGCTCCCTCCAGGAAGAAATAGTTGTAGCGCTGGCGGTCGTTCGGAGAGAGATAATCCTCCTGAACCGCCGGCTGCTGAACCGGCTGCACCTTCTTTTTACGGGCAAGCGACGGCATGGCTACCGAACCCAGCAAGACCAGGCCCATTGCCCAACTGATATTTCTAAGATTCATCTTCACGATTCTAATCCTTTCTATTCTATCTTTTCTATCTTTAATAATCTGTTATTTTACTCCCGTATGACCGTAACCGCCGGCACCACGCTCGGTCTCATCGAGTTCATTAACCTCGATGAAATCGCATTGTTCGTGCTTAGCAAGTACCATCTGGGCTATACGTTCGCCATCATTAATGACGAAATCCTCTGTAGAGAAATTGATGAGCAGAACCATGATTTCACCGCGATAATCGGCATCGATGGTTCCCGGAGTATTCAGTACGGTAATGCCATGCTTCAAAGCCAGACCGCTGCGAGGACGGATCTGCGCTTCATAACCTGCAGGCAAAGCCATATAAAGACCGGTTGGCACCAGTCGTCGCTCCATAGGATGAAGCACGATTGCCTCATCGATGTTAGCACGCAAATCCATGCCGGCACTCTGTGGTGTGGCAAACGCAGGTAGAGGCTGATGCCCCTTGTTGATAATCTGTACTTTTATCATGACTTTTTCTTTTTTAATCTGTGTCTGAGTTTAATAATCTGCAAAAATAAGCAATTTTGATGGAATAAATGAATTTTTGAGGATAAAAACATGTAATTTATCATATTTTATTTTGATTTGTGCTTACTTTAGTGTATTTTTGCGCTACAGAATCAAGTAATACAATAATATGGAGTGGAAACAACTGATATCCAACAAGCGTTTCGGACAGGAGCATAAGCATGCCGAGCGCCATGATGATCGCTCTGAATTCAAGCGCGATTACGACCGTCTTATCTTTTCATCGGCATTCCGCCGTTTGCAGAACAAGACGCAGGTATTCCCTTTGCCGGGCAGCATCTTCGTTCACAACCGTCTCACCCACAGTCTGGAGGTGGCGAGTGTGGGCATGTCGATAGGTAACGACATTTCACGACGTGTCATCCAGAAACGGTCTGAACTGAAGGAGACGCTCATCGAGGAGATAGGAACCATCGTAAGTGCAGCCTGTCTGGCACATGATTTGGGCAATCCGCCTTTCGGTCATTCCGGCGAGAAAGCCATCCAGACTTTTTTCTCTGAAGGACCGGGTCAGAAGATAAAATCAATGGTTTCATCGGAGTTTTGGGATGACATTACGCATTTCGAAGGTAACGCAAATGCCTTCAGAATCCTGACCCACCGGTTCAAGGGGCGCCGTCAGGGAGGCTTCGTCATGACCTATTCCATGCTAGCTTCCATCGTGAAATACCCGTTTGCGAGCAGTCTTGCCGGGAATCACGGCAAATTCGGTTTCTTTGCTTCTGAAGCGGAATCTTACAAGAAAATTGCCGATGAATTGGGCATTTTTTGCAAGTCTGCACCAGGTGAGCCTCTCAAATACGCCCGCCATCCACTTGTATATATGGTAGAAGCTGCCGATGACATCTGCTACGAAATCATGGACATCGAAGACTCCCATAAGCTCAAGATTCTTTCCTTTGCCGAGACCGAGCACCTGCTGCTGAGTTTCTTTGATGAAGATATCCAGCAGAAGATAAGTCAGCGCATCATCGATGAAGAACTGACTGACGAAAACGAGAAAGTGGTTTACATGAGAGCCAGCGTCATCGGCAAACTGGAGAACGAATGTGTGGCAGCCTTCCTGGCTCACGAGGAGGAAATCCTTGCCGGAACTTTCGAGGGAAGCCTCATCGACCACATTTCCGAGCGCCAGAAAAAGGCATACAAGGAATGTGAGAAGATCTCCTACTCTAAGATTTACCAAAGCAAGCCGGTGCTCGACATAGAACTGTCGGGTTATAAAATCATGGCAACCCTGATGGAGGTTTTCGTTGAGGCAGCCGTAAACCCATTGCGCTTCAATTCCAAACAGCTCCTGCGCCGGGTAAGCAGCCAGTATGATATAGAGAACGAGAATCTGGAGGAGCGCATCATGGCGGTGATTGATTACATCAGCGGCATGACCGACATCTATGCGCTAGACATTTATCAGAAGATCAACGGTATCAGTCTGCCTATTGTTTAAGGAGTTCAAACATACCAACGCGGCGAAGCTTAGCCCCGACTTTTGGATAAAAATAGCCATCATTAGCCTTGACTTTTGGATAAATGTTGTATCTTTGCACTGAAAATCAATAAGACACGCCCTCTTTCACCCGCACCTCACAGGAAAACGACAAGGGTCTATATGCCACGATGAACAGGTGGCGTATAGACCCTTGATTATAGGATGATATTCGTTATTTACATCTCCGCTTTCAGCAGCTTTATCTCCTCTGCCGTCAGCCCCGTCATATCCATGATAGACGCTTCATCCATACCCTTTGCCAGCATCTTTCTGGCAATCTCAAGGCTTCGCAGGTTCATGCCTTCAGCTCTGCCTTTCTCCATTCCTTTCTGATATCTGTCATCTAGAAGGGTTCTTTCAACACTTACGGAATCCCAGAATTTATCATAGGCTCTGAGTTCGGCATCTGTAAAGCCGGATATCTCCAGTTCTTCTACGGCTTTTCCAATCTCCGGATCATTGAGCAGGTCGGAAG